>JAKDLH010000115.1 GCA_030452945.1 Microlunatus sp.
GACGGTCACCGGAGGGACTCGCGCTGGGTTGCGGACTAGCTGGGGTGGAGGGGCTGGCGCCCGGCTCCGGCGTCGGTGGCTCGGTGACCGCCGGGGCGACGCCCTCGGCGCCGTACACCGCACGGAACCGCAGCACCGCGGTCTGGCCGACCAGTCGGACCAACTCATCTTGTTGGACGTTCGGGACGGCGACGGTGATTTGCCGGTCCCCGGAGGTGGTGACTTCGGATTCGCCCACGCCGAGGCTGTCAACCCGGGACTGGATGATCGTCCGAGCCAACTGGAGGCTGTTCGGATCGATCTGTCCGGTGCCGTCGGTGTTCTGCGCGGTCAAGGTGATGGTGGTACCACCCTGCAGGTCCAGACCGAGCTTGGGCGACCAGTTGTTCGAGATCGCCATCAGCCCGTACAGAGCCGCTACCACCAGCCCGAGAATGATGAGGGTGCGGCCAGGATGGCCACCGCGGGTCGCCACTAGGCGTCAGTCCTTGTTCTTGCGCTCGTTCCCGAAGGCCGGGTCGTCCGCGGCGGGGTTGTCGTAGCTGCCCGAGCTGGGACGGAAGGTGTCGTCGGGCTCGGTCGAGGCGACCGGGCCTGGATCGTTGGAGTAGTCCTCGATCTCATCGATCGGGTCCGGCTCGCTGAACTCATCGCCGGGCTGGACGATCCGGGCAATGGCCTGCTTCAAGACGGTCACCTGGATGCCGGGGCCGATCTCCAGCACGACCCGCTTCTCCCCGACCGAGACGACGGTGCCGAAGAAGCCACTGCCGAGCAGCACCATCGTTCCCGGCTCAGTCTGGTTCATGGTCTTCTGTTGTGCTTGCTGCCGTTTCTTCTGCGGGCGCAGAAGAAGAAAGTAGAACGCGACCACCATCAAGGCGATCAACAGGATCGTGCTCAGAGGTGAACTTCCCATGACTCCAACAATTCGGTGCTCTAGGCGGCCGCAGCGCAGGGCGCGCCAACGGGTTCGGCGTTCCCGCCGACCGCCGTACTCTACCCAATCCGGCGCAGAATCTTCACCGACGCGGCCCGGAGGTGGATCAGGACTCCTGGTCAGAACAGACCCGGGGCGTCCACGGCCGTCGACGCTGGGGGCGGGGTGAGCCCCAGGTGCTGCCAGGCGGTACGCGTCGCAACCCGGCCGCGGGGAGTGCGCATCATGAACCCCTCGCGAACCAGGAACGGCTCGGCCACCTCCTCGACGGTCTCGGTCTCCTCCCCCACCGAGATGGCCAACGTGGAGAGGCCGACCGGTCCGCCGGCGAACCGGCGGCACAACGCGTCCAATACGCCCCGGTCCAGCCGGTCCAACCCGATCGGGTCCACCTCGAACAACTCCAGCGCCTGGCGGGCCAGACCAAGGCTGATCCGGCCGTCGGCGCGGACCTGGGCGAAGTCGCGCACCCGGCGCAGCAGCCGGTTCGCGATCCGCGGGGTACCGCGAGAGCGACGAGCGATCTCGGTCGCGGCCTCGTCGCTCAGTTCGGCGCCCAGCACCGCGGCGGAACGCCGCACGATGTGCTCCAACGCGGCCGCGTCGTAGAACTCCAACTGGGCCGTGAAGCCGAATCGGTCCCGCAGTGGACCGGGCAGCAGACCGGCCCGGGTTGTGGCCCCGACCAGGGTGAAGTGCGGGATCTCCAACGGGATGGCCGTGGCGCCGGGGCCCTTGCCGACGACCACGTCGACCCGGAAATCTTCCATCGCCAGATAGAGCATCTCTTCCGCCGGTCGCGACATCCGGTGGATCTCGTCGAGGAAGAACACCTCACCCTCGTTCAGTCCGGACAAGATCGCGGCCAGGTCACCGGCGTGCTGGATGGCCGGTCCGCTGGAGATCCGGATCGGCGCCGACATCTCCACGGCGATGATCAGGGCCAGGGTGGTCTTGCCCAAACCCGGCGGGCCGGAGAGAAGCACATGATCGGGGACCGCGCCGCGTTGACGCGCCGCGGTGAGCAGCAGCCCAAGTTGTTCGCTGACCCGCGGTTGACCACCGAAGGCGGCCAGATCGGGGGGACGCAACGCCGACTCGGCTGCCCGCTCGTCCAGACGAGCGTCGGGTCGAACCAGGACTTGGAGCTCCTCGGTGCTCAGCTGACCTGGATCGTCGTGGTCGCTTCGCTCGGTCATCGGCGGGCCAGGGTCTGCAGCGCGGCGCGCATCAGCTGAGGCACACCGGCATCCGGCGCGCCGGCGAGCGGCTCGACCTCGTCGCAGGCGGCTTCGGCGTCCCGGGTGGACCAGCCGAGTCCCTGCAGTCCCTGGCTGACCTGGTCCCGCCAGCCGGCCGCGCTCGAGGCTGCCTCGGCCCCCGCCGGGGCCACCGGCTGGGTCACCGACGACGTGGTGTGGATCTTGTCCTTGAGCTCGATCACCAGCCGCTGGGCCCCCTTGCGACCGATCCCGGGCACCTTGCACAGCGTGACCAGGTTCTCGGTGGCGATCGCGGTACGCAGGTCGTGGGGGCTGAGCACCGCGAGAGCCGCTTGAGCGAGCTTGGGGCCCACCCCGGTCGCGGTCTGCAGCAGCTCGAACAGCTCGCGCTCCTCGACTCCGGCGAACCCGTAGAGCGTCAACGAGTCCTCCCGCACCACCAGCGAGGTGGCCAGTGTCGCGGCCTCGCCGATCCGAAGTCCGGCGGCGGTGCCCGGACCGCACAAGGCGAGCACCCCGATGCCGCCGACCTCGATCACCACCGAGGTCGGACCGAGCTGGATCACGGTCCCGCTCAGCTGGGCGATCATCGGGCGCGGGCTTCCTGGAGGGCCTGCTGGAGTCGGTTCTGGGCCCCGCCGCGCCACACGTGGCAGATGGCCAGAGCGAGGGCGTCGGCTGCGTCGGCCGGTTTCGGGGCAGCGGCCAGGCGCAAGATCCTGCTCACCATGACGGCGACCTGATCCTTGCCGGCCCGCCCGGAGCCGGTGATGGCCGCCTTCACCTCGCTGGGTGTGTGCAGCGCCACCGGGCACCCCCGGCGGGCGGCCACCAGCATGGCGATCCCCGCGGCCTGGGCGGTGCCCATCACGGTCTGCACGTTGTGCTGGGCGAACACCCGCTCCACCGCGACCGCGTCGGGTCGGTGGTCGACGATCCAGCGGTCGATCTCGGCCTCCAGCCGCAGCAGCCGCGAGGCGAGATCGAGATCACTCGGGGTCCGCGCGACCCCCACGGCGATCAGTCCCGGTGGGCGGCCGGGCACCCCGTCGACCACTCCCAGGCCGCACCGCGTGAGACCGGGGTCGACGCCGAGCACCCGCATGCACAAGACCTTTCGAACCGAAGCGAACAGACGTTCGTACCGTACGCGAGAGGTCCGCCGCCCGGCTCCACCGACACGCTGGACGACAGCGCGAACACCGGCCTCAACCGACGCTGGCCAGCACCTCCTCGGAAGCGTCGAAGTTGGCGTACACGTTCTGCACGTCGTCGGAGTCCTCGAGCGCCTCGATGATCTTGAAGAGCTTCTCGGCGGTCGGCGCATCGATCTCTTGGGTGTAGGAGGGCACGAACGAGACCTCGGCCGACTCGTAGTCCAGCCCGGCCTCCTGGACGGCTTGCCGGACCCGGACGGTGTCGCTGGGATCGCTGAGGATCTCGAAACTCTCGCCGAGGTCGTTGATCTCTTCGGGGTCGGCGTCCAGCGCGGCTTCGAGCAGATCGTCCTCGCTCAAGGTCGCTGGCTCGGTTTGCGTCTTGGGCACTACCACCACCCCCTTGCGGTGGAACATCCGCGCGGTGGAGCCGACGTCGGCCATGGTGCCGCCGTTGCGAGTGACCGCGACCCGGACGTCGGAGGCGGACCGGTTCCGATTGTCGGTCAAGCACTCGATCAGCAGCGCGATACCGGCCGGGCCGTACGCCTCGTAGAACAACGTCTCGTAGTCGGCGCCGCCGGCCTCGGCCCCAGAACCCCGCTTGACGGCGCGATCGATGTTGTCGTTGGGGACCGACGTCTTCTTTGCCTTCTGGATGGCGTCGTAGAGCGTGGGGTTGCCGGCCGGGTCACCCCCGCCCATCCGCGCCGCCACTTCGATGTTCTTGATCAGCTTTGCGAACAGCTTGCCGCGGCGGGCGTCGACCACCGCCTTCTTGTGCTTGGTGGTCGCCCACTTGGAATGTCCCGACATGGTGAATCAGCCTAGTCTCCTACGCTGGACCTATCGCTCAGGACCGCCAGATCCGCAGCCGTCGAGGGCGACCACCCGCCGTCGGCTCCTGGCTGTGTCGCCAGATCCGCCGCCAGCGGGCGGCCCCGGGCTCGTCGGTCAAGGTTCGTTCGGCCGTCCGCACCTGCCACCAGGTCGTCGCGTCCTCATCGATCAAGTCCGCGACGCCCGCATGGAGGCGAGCGGTGAAGACCTCAGCCGACTCCCCGGCCTGCGGACGCAACGCGGTCCCGTATCTGACCGCGACTCGGGGGCGGCCGCGCCGAGCCCACCGCGCACCTTGGGGTAGGGCGGTGAAGGTGCCCCGAATACCGACCGGGACCACCGTGACGCCCAGCTGAGCAGCGACGGCAGCCACCTCCGGATGGAACGACCCGATCACCCCATCGCGCGTCCGACCACCCTCGGGGAAAACCAGTACGTGCCATCCCTGCGACAGCACGTCGACGAGTGGGTCGACGTCGAACCGGCGGGTCCGCTCGGCCGGTGCCGTCGATTCGGGCTGCTGGGCCGATTCGGGCAGTTGGACGGTGTTGAACGCCAAGGCCGTGGCACTGGCCTTCCAGAAGGCGTGGAAGAAGCGGTCGGAGGTGAGGGCGACGGCGCTCCGGTCCCGCCACGCGGCCGGCAGCGTGCACAGCACCGCGCCGACATCGAGATGCGACGCGTGATTGGCCACCAGGATCGTCGGGCCGCTGAGACCAGCCAGTTCGTTGACGCCGTAGCTCTCCACGGCGACTTCAGCCCTGATCACCGGCCGCAGCAGCACCGTCTGGAGGACATCTCGGACCGCGACCGCGAACGGGGTTCGCGCCCAACCGGTCGGCACCGGTGGAGCCTCGTCGGCGCCCTTGACGGTTGCGACCGCTGTGCCGATCGCCGTCCGAGCTACCTTTACTCGCCGCGCCCATTGCCAGCCGCAGGCCAGCGTCGCGATGTCGCTCACGGTCTCGCCGAGCCGACGGGTCGACCCCCGGCGCGCTGCGGTCCAGGCCGCCAGTTCCCGCCTCACTCCAACCCAGCCGTCACGAGAGGTCCACCACAACCTGCGGCGGAGTGTGCAGGTAGGTGATCTGCGGCGTGCGACCCACCGAGGACGACACGATCTCCAGTGCGTCGGCCAGGGTCGAGGCGGCCCGGAACCCGAGCCGTTCGGCGTTAGCGCGGTCGGCCCCCACCCAGACGACGTCGCCGAGCTTCGCGATGGCCTGGGCGATCTCGTACCAGCGGTGCACCGGGTGCAGGCCGTGGAAGGCGTGACTGCTGCGGTAGAGATGAACGAACCACGGGTCAGTAGCGAACTTCTTCTCGAACTCCGCGCTGATCTGGCTCGGCTCGGTCGTGTCGGTGAGCACCTCGGCGAAGAAGTCCACGTACGACGGATGGAACAGCGGCGAGAAGTCGCTGCCTAGCGGGTGGAAGACGATCAGCGCGCCACCGTCGCGGACCAGCGGAGTGCCGGTGTGAGCGCCGTAGGTCGCTGCCAGACCGGCCCACGCCGCCAGCACCGGGTTGGTCGGGGCGTCCACACTGTACGGCGTCTGGCCGCTGACCCCGATCACGCCGACGTCGGCCTGGCCGTTCACCGTCACCATCTGCTGGGCCAAACACAGTTGACGACTGGTCGCATCCACGGTGTGGGGATCGCCGCCGGCGATACCGATGGCGTGACGGGGTGCCGTCAGACGACCGAGCACTCGGCGGCGGAGCTTGACGGAACTGACGACCGCTGTGGCTCGGCGCAGGCCGAACCAGCGGGCTTGGTCCTTCAGCCCCCACTCCCACTCACGTTTGGCCAGAAAGCTCATCGGCTCGGGGAAGACGTCAGCGTCCAGCACCGCCTCGACGGCGAACAGCGGAACCTTCTGCGCCACCAGAGCAGCGGCCGCCGCCCGGGCTGCCGGTTCGACATCGTGGGCTCCCAGCGCGGCCAGGGTCGCCGCGGAACCGAGCCCGGACAGGACCACCGCCGCTCCACCGGCCGCCGGGGACGTCACCAGATGCACGTAGACCAACAGGTCCGATTCCACGGCTCGACGGTTGAGTCCGACGGCGATGCCGCCGGCCTCACCGAGGTCGGCGAGCTCGGTCAGGTCCTCGGCGTCGTGGTTGGTCAGCAGGCCATCGGCGTGAAAGGAGCGGAACACTCGTTCGCCGACGAGCTGGCGCAGCTCGGCCGCGGTCTGTCGACGGTTGAGGCCGATGCCGGCGATCAGCGCGACATCGTCGATGCCGGCCGCCGCGGCCCGGGACAATACCGCCTCGATGATCTTGGCCCGCAGATCGGGCGCCGTCATCGCCGGCACCGGCGAACTGGTGTCGTCGAACGCGATCGTGAGCCGCATTCCGGGCCGCAGCCGAGCAGTCAGCGGATCGGAGCCGACCGGGGTGTCCAGGGCAGCCTGGATGGCGTCGGCTGGGTGGATCGGCGGCAGGGAATCCGCCGGGTAGACGACGCGACTGCCGATCGGCAGCCGCTCCAACCGGTAGGTGTCACCCGAGGCGACCAGGAGCGGCGGCGTGCGGTCGTCGACATCGAGAACGAATCCGGGGCGGGCCATCTAGCGTGCTCCTGTCGGGGCTTCGGAGGTCATGGCAGGGCTCATCGTGGCAGGACCCATCGTGGAGTCGACGGCTTGGTCTTCCATTCCACGCTGGTCCACTGGTTGGCGTTGGCCGCGCGCATCAGCGCGATGTCCGGGCTGACCGCAACGGCGTTGCCGACCACCGAGAGCATCGGCAAGTCGGAATGGGAATCGGCGTAGGCGAAACTCCTGGACAAGTCGATGTCGTGCAGCGCGGCGTAATGGTTCAGCCAGGCGGCACGGGATTCCCCGACCAGCGGCGGACCGGTCAGGAAGCCGGTGCAGCGTCCCTCGGCATCGGTGGCGAGGTCGGCGGCCACCACGACGTCGAACAGCGGGTGCAGTGGCCGGGTTAACGGCCGGACCACCCCCGTGATCAAGATTGTGGTGTGACCCGCCGCGCGATGTTCACGAATCCGCCGACCACCCTCGGGCGACAACCGGCTCAAGATCACCGGAGCGAGTGTCTGGTCGACGAACTGCTCCAACCCAGCCAGGTCAGCCCCGGCGTATCGTCGGTAGACCGCGCGCAAGAACACGCCGCGATCACGACGCTCCGCCCGCAAGTAGGCGGGCAGCTTCCGCAGCACCTGCCCCAACTCGGCGATCTGGCGCGGGGTGGACAGCTCCGGCAGCCGCGCCCACAGGTACTGCTCGATCACGTTCGTCGACATGATCGTGCCGTCGAGGTCGAAGATCGCCAGTGCGCTGGAGCCGGCCGAGTCCTTGGCCAAGTTCTTCATCGTGTTGGGCCGGCTGCCCCGACGGCGGCGCAGCGCATCCATCCGGCGCACCGGGGCGGTGACCGACGGGCAGTGCACCTCCTTGATGTAGGTGGCCCAGTCGTACACCGCGGTGTCGAAGGCGAAGATCGGCTGGTCGTCGGGATGGAGTGCCTGGGTCAGCGCGAGAGTGTGGTCGTCGACGAAATGCAGCTCAGACTGGGCGTACTCGTTGTAGAGCGAGAGATAGCGGCGGAGGAAGTCGAGCCGGCCGCGGGTGCGGTCGAGATCGTTGGCGAGCTTGCGGGTTCGTGGTGACCGGGGGGCGCCTGCCAGCAGTCGGTCGGCGATCTTGTGCGCGCGCTCGGAAGTGGACATCAGCCGCTCGACCGAGGCGGCGCCCGGGAACTGCCACTGCGGTAGTCGGGCCGCGCCACGCGGGCCCCCCTCAAAGGGATGAGCGATGAAGTAGCTGCGAATGTGGCCGTAGATGCCCTGGAAGGTCAACGGGTTCCGGGCGCCGGAGCTGACGTGGTAGTACTCCGCCTTACCCACTTCCGGGTGCGTGGCGCAGACCGCCAGGATCGCGTTCACCACGTGATCGCAGGGAACGATGTCGACCACCGAGTCCGGCGAGGCCGGGAACTCGGGGAGTTCCCCGCGCCCGTACGCCAAGATCAGCGGCTCGGCCATCTTGAAGCCTTCGATCCACCCCGGGTACGGGTGCCGCCAGGACGACTCCACGATGGCCGGCCGAACCACGGAGACCTCGACGTCGGCACCCACCTCGGCGACGACCCGCTCCCCGAGCGCCTTGGTGAAGGTGTACACGTCGGTCCAGCCCAGCGAGCGGGCCCGCTCGGTGCCCGCCTTGACCAACTCGGTCCGGACCCAGTCGAGGCGTCGTCGCTCGGTGTCGGCGGCAGTGGTCAGGTAGCCGGCCTGCCGGTGCTCGCGTTCGGCCTCCTTGCGCAGCGCGGCCAGTTGCTTCGAGGTCCGCGATTCGGACTCGATCAGGTCCCGCATGGCCAGACCGGCTTTGGTCTCGGCCTGGTAGTCGATCGAGTGCACGTGCGCTTGCTCGGGAATCGCGCCGCGCCGGCGGCCGGCGGTGTAAGCCGTCGAAATGTGCACGTAGTGCGGAGTCTTGACCAAGGTGCCGTCGTCGGCGGAGCAAGCCTCGATCATGCGTTGCATCAGGGCTTTGGTCCCGACCACGTTCGTGGTGAAGGCCTGGTCGATGGGCGGGTCGAATGACACGTCGCCGGCGCAGTGCACCACCACGTCGATGTCGGACGGCAACCTCGGCACGTTGGGCAGATCGCCTTCGATCACGTCGATCCGGCTGTCCAGCAGAGCCTCTGGGCCGCCGGCCGCTTCCCGAGCCGCCTTGAAGATCTCCTTCTTGACCACCCCGATCATCCGATCCCGGGCGCCGGCCGATCGCTTCCGGCGGACCAGCACGGCCGGGGTGGTGTCGGGCAACTCGGTGAGGATCTTCCAGAGCAGCTGCTCGCCGATGAAGCCGGTCACCCCGGTCATCAAGATCTTCTTGCCGGCCAGCAGGTCGCGGAGCCGCCCGTCCAAGCTGGGCCGATCCGCTCGTTCGACGGCGAGGGTGTGCCGGAACGTATCGGCCGGAACGCTACTCATCCGCTGCGGTCCTCCTCGGCGCAGACCCGGGTCAGCTCCAGGGCTTCGGTCAGGGTGAAGTTGCCGACGTACAGCGCGGTGCCGATGATGGCGCCTTCCACCCCCTCGTCGACCAGCGCCGCGAGATCGGCGATGTCGGTGA
>JAKDLH010000116.1 GCA_030452945.1 Microlunatus sp.
GACGAACAACCCCGCCTGCCCACCAGCCGACCCCGCCCCGGCCTCGGCCTGCTCCCGGCACAGCTGCCGGTACGCCGCGTTGGTGATCCCCGCCATCGGCGCCAAGATCACCGGGGTGTCGACTGTCAGGTCCCCCAGGGCCAGGCAGGAGCCCGAGCCTGCGAGGGCGGATGGTAGCCGCTGAGCACTATCGCCAAAGTCAGCGCGGACCCAACCCCGACCCTCGTCGGACATCAAGCTCAGCAGCCCAGCAACCTGGACGCCAGGTAGTCGGTCACCTTGTCCAGGCTGATCCGCTCTTGCGACATCGAGTCCCGCTCCCGCACCGTCACGGCCCCGTCGTCGAGGGTGTCGAAGTCTACGGTGATGCAGTACGGCGTACCGATCTCGTCCTGGCGACGGTAGCGGCGACCGATCGCCTGGGCGTCGTCGAAGTCGACGTTCCAGTGCCGGCGCAGCTCGGCGGCCAGGTCGCGGGCCTTGGGAGACAAGGCCTCGTTCCGCGACAACGGCAGCACCGCGACTTTGACCGGGGCGAGCCGCGGATCGAGCTTGAGCACGGTCCGCTTGTCCACCCCGCCCTTGGTGTTGGGCGCCTCGTCTTCGGTGTAGGCCTCGATCAGGAAGGTCATCAAGGACCGGGTCAACCCGGCGGCCGGTTCGATCACGTACGGCAGATAGCGCTCGCCTGAGCCCTGGTCGAAGTAGGACAGGTCGGTGCCGGAGTGCTCGGAATGGGTGCCGAGGTCGAAGTCGGTCCGGTTGGCGACGCCCTCCAGCTCACCCCACTCGCTGCCCGCGAAGCCGAACCGGTACTCGATGTCGACGGTGCGCTTGGAGTAGTGCGACAACTTCTCCGTCGGATGCTCATAGTGGCGCAAGTTGTCCCGCGAGACACCGAGATCGACGTACCAGCGGGTCCGCTCATCGATCCAGTACTGGTGCCACTCCTCGTCGCTGCCCGGCACCACGAAGAACTCCATCTCCATCTGCTCGAACTCGCGGGTCCGGAAGATGAAGTTGCCGGGGGTGATCTCGTTGCGGAAGGATTTGCCGACCTGACCGATGCCGAACGGCGGTTTCTTCCGGGTCGCGTTCACCACGTTGGCGAAGTTCACGAAGATGCCCTGCGCGGTCTCTGGGCGCAGGTAGTGCAGGCCCGACTCGTCCTCGATGACGCCGAGGTAGGTCTTCAGCAAACCGTTGAACAGGCGCGGCTCGGTGTACTCCCCGCGCGTGCCGCAGTGCGGGCAGGGAACCTCAGTCAGGGCGACCGCGTCGGGATCAGGCAAGCTCTTACGCTCGGCGTACTCCTCCTGCAGGTGGTCGGCCCGAAACCGGCGGTGGCATTTCAGGCACTCCACCAGCGGATCGACGAAGGCCGTCACGTGTCCGGATGCCTTCCAGACCGGGGTGGGCAGGATGATCGAGGAGTCGATGCCGACCACGTCGTCGCGACCGGTCACCACCGACCGCCACCACTGCCGCTTGATGTTCTCCTTCAACTCCACACCGTAGGGCCCGTAGTCCCAAGCCGACCGCGTGCCGCCGTAGATGTCGCCGGCAGGGAACACGAACCCCCGGCGCTTGCAGAGGTTGATGACGTCGTCGAGACGGCTGGTCGGTGCCACGGAATTTTGCTCCCAGATTGCAGGTCGGACTCACCACTCCCCGGCTGGGAGGGCGCGACGGTCCAGAGTAGCCAACCAGGCTCAGACCCGCCGCCGACTTCTGTACCGAAAACCACCAACCAGTGTGGATACCGGTACAAAAGGCCCACCTGGTGGCCGGCACACCCCAGGGTCGGCGCTGAGTTCAGAGCAGCGACGGGTCCTCGTACGCGGAAGGCTCGTCCAGCGCCTCTGAGAGCAGCGGCACCACCACCACCTTCGACTCATAGCCGTTCAACGCGCGCCGGTAGGACCCGACGTTGCGCCAGCGGGTGACCAGCACCCACAGGTCAGCCTCGTCCAGGTTGCGCTCCAGATCAGCGGTCAGAAAGCCATCACGGGTTCGCAGCACCGCCAGGGCAGCGTCGACTCGGCCGAGGAATCCATCTGGGTCGAGGACCCGGAACCGGGTGATCACCATCACGGGCGACAGCGTACGGGTGGTCGTCGGTCGGGAACACCGATATCCGCGCGCGGACACACGAGGTCTCCGGGCAAGTCGTAGATCGTCGAGTGGTGTGATGTGGCGCGTTCGCCGGTCGCGAATCCCCACAGACGCAGCACTCGGCGCGTTCTGTTGCCCAGCGCGATCATGTGCTGGCTCCGAAGCGGCTGGCCGCCAGGGCGATCACCAGAGCGAGCATGGCAAGTCTCAGCACCTTGGCCCCCGTGCTCACCACCGGCCAGGACAGGTAGGCGATCCAGAGAAAGAAGACGAGTACGACGGCGAGGGCAGGCAGCGCGAACGGCAGGGGTGCGAACAGGCCGATGGCGACCAGCACCAGGGTGGCCAACGGCAACGCGAGCCGCGGCATCGCGCTCAGCTTGACCAGGGTCGAACGGCTGGCGTCTTCGATCTGCTTGCGGGTGGTGTTGCTGTTGCTCCGATCGGCCATCGGTCCATCCTGCCAGCAGCGGCACTCATCCGGCCCGCCCACGGACGGCCTGCCGCCGGCCGCGCTCGGCAAACTCCGCGCCAACCCGACTTGAAAATCATTCCCATCTAGATGAAAATGGTTCCCATGTCGGATCTCACTCGCGCACTCGGTGCCGCTGTCCTCAGCTGTTGCCTGCTGTTGACAACGGCCTGCGGGGCAGCGGAGCAGCCCGACTCGGCCCAGCCTGGACAACTGAGCATCGTGACGGCGTTCTACCCACTGCAGTTCGTCACCGAGCAGGTGGCGGGGGATCGAGCGGCCGTTCAGAACCTGACCCAGCCGGGGGCGGAGCCGCACGACCTGGAGCTCACTCCTCGGCAGGTCGCCTCCCTCATTGACGCCGATGCCGTGGTCTATCTCAAGGGGTTTCAGCCGGCGGTGGACGAGGCCGTGGCCCAGAGCGGAAACGACCACATCCTCGACACCACCTCGGTCGTGCCGCTGCGGCGCCGACCCGAGGAGCGGACGGACGACCACGCCGACGACTCCCCCGGGGAGGACAGCCACGACTACGGCGGCCTGGACCCACACGTTTGGCTCGATCCCGCCAACATGGTCACGATCACCGATGCGGTGGTCGACCAGCTCTCCGGCCTCGACTCCGACCATGCCGCCGAATATCGGCAGAACGGCCAGAGGTTGGTCGATAGCCTGACCAGCTTCGATGCCTCCTACGTTGCGGGACTGCAGAGCTGCGAGCGCCGAGAGTTCATCACCACCCACGCCGCCTTCGGCTACCTGGCTGAGCGCTATCGGCTGACCCAGATCGGCATCAGCGGGATCAGCCCCGACGCCAAGCCCTCACCTGGCCGGATCGCCGCGGTGCACGAGGAGGCCCAGACCCACGGCATCACCACGATCTTCTACGAGACGTTGGTCTCACCCGCCGTCGCTAAGTCCATCGCCGGCGACCTGGGACTGAAGACCGACGTCCTGGATCCGGTCGAAGGCATCACCGCCGACTCCCGCGGCGACGACTACATTTCGGTCATGAGGAGCAACCTGGAGGCTCTGGCGAAGGCGAACGGATGCCGCCAAGGCCAGACCCCACCGGGCCAGGGGTGACTCCGGTCCTGCAGGTCGAGGACCTGTCGGTGCTGTTGGGCGGGCTCCCGGTCCTCCGCGGGATCAGTCTCACCGTCGGCGTGGGTGAAGCCGTCGCGCTGCTCGGCGGCAACGGGTCGGGCAAGTCGACGCTGGTCCGCTCAGCCCTCGGTCTGCTCCCGGCCGAGCGCGGCACCGTGACCCTGTTCGGCCAGCCGCTGGCCTCGTTCCACTCCTGGTCGCGGGTGGGCTACGTGCCACAGCGCTCCACGGCACCGGCGAGTGGCGCCACGGTCGCCGAGGTCGTCTCCTCGGGTCGGCTGGCCCTGCGTCGCATCTTTTTCCCTCGCACCGCCAAGGACCGGGCCGCCGTCCGCGATGCCCTCGACCTGGTCGGTCTGGGCAGCCGCGCGAAGTCCGACGTACGCGAGCTGTCCGGCGGCCAGCAGCAGCGGGTGCTGATCGCCCGGGCACTGGTCGGCGACCCCGACCTGCTCGTGCTGGACGAGCCGACGGCCGGGGTCGACCTCGAACACCAGCGGGTGTTGGCCGATGTCGTCACCCGTCGGGTCGATGCCGGCCTGGCCGTGATCGTCGTGCTGCATGAAGTCGGCCCGCTCACCCCGCTGATCGACCGAGCCGTCGTCCTCCGCGACGGGCGGGTGGTGGCACAAGGGTCGTTGGCCGAGATCGACCACAGCCGGCACACGCACGTCTCCCACCCCTCCACCGGACACGAGCTGAGCGAACCGGAACGCCCTCCCGGCCTGCTCGACGGTGCGGTCGAGCCGTGATCGACATCCTGGGGTACCCGTTCATGCAGCGGGCGTTGCTGGCCGCCCTGCTTACCGGGGTGATCGCCCCGGCCATCGGCACCTACATCGTGCAGCGCAGACTCAGTCTGCTCGGCGACGGACTGGGCCACGTGGCCATCGCCGGAGTCGGATTGGCCCTGCTCACCGGTCAGGCCCCGGTGCCGTGGGCGGTCGCCGTCTGCGTCACGGGCGCGGTGGCGGTGGAAGTGCTGCGTCAGCGGGGAAAGGCCACCGGCGACGTAGGGCTGGCCATCCTCTTCTACGGTGGGCTGGCGGCCGGGGTCCTGATGTCCGGCATCGCGGGCGCGGGCGCAGCCGCGTTGTCGCAGTACCTGTTCGGCTCCCTGACCACCGTGACCGAGACGGATCTGCTGGTGATCGCCGTGCTGGCCGTGCTGGTGCTGGTCCCCACCCTCGGTCTCGCTCCCCAGCTGTTCGCGGTGAGCACCGACGAGGAGTTCGCCCGGACCCAGGGTCTGCGGACCAGCGCGTACAACATCGCGATCGTCGTCCTCGCCGCGGTCACCGTGACCCTGGCGATGCGCACCGTCGGGCTGTTGTTGGTCAGTGCCTTGATGGTCGTTCCGGTGGCGGCGGCGCAGAACCTCGTACGCGGTTTCTATGCCGCCCTGGTCGCGGCGATGGCGGTCGGAACCACCGTCACGGTCGGGGGCGCGGTCGGCTCGTTCTATCTCGACACCCCGCCCGGCGCCCTCATCGTGGTGCTGGCCATCGGGGTCTTCGCCCTCAGCTGGCCGTACTCGGCCCTGATCGCCCGGCGACGTAGAGTGGCGCCCGTGCTACCGGAGCTCGTCGACGACGACACCTTGACCGTGCACCAGAAGGTGCCCGAGGAGCACCCCCACCGCCACGGGCCGGACTGCGAACACGCAGAAATCCGCCACGGCGACCACATCGACTACGTGCATGAGGGTCATCGGCACGCCGTGCACGGCGACCACTACGACGAGCACTGATCCGGTTCGGACTCCTCAGAGAGAACATGACCAGCCAGCCCGCAGCCGCCAGCCCCCAACGCCGAACTCGCCAGCGAGTCGCCGTGCAGGAGGTGCTGGCTGACCTGCACGAGTTCCGTACCGCGCAGCAGATCCACGACGAG
This sequence comes from Microlunatus sp., assembly GCA_030452945.1. GTDB lineage: Bacteria > Actinomycetota > Actinomycetes > Propionibacteriales > Propionibacteriaceae > Microlunatus. The sequence goes on from JAKDLH010000116.1 coordinate 5,588, forward strand.
CTGCGCCGGCGCGAGGACCGCATCGGCTTGACCACCGTCTATCGGACCCTGCAGTCGCTGACCGAAGCCGGGGAGCTGGACGTGCTCCGCACCAGCGAAGGCGAGACCGCCTACCGACGGTGCTCCGACGGTCACCACCACCATCTGGTCTGCCGAAGCTGCGGGCGTACGGTCGAGGTGTCCGGGCCGGCGGTGGAGCGCTGGGCCGACGCTGTCGCCGACGAGTATGGCTTCCGCGACGTCAGCCACGATCTGGAGATCTTCGGCACCTGCGGGAGCTGCTGACCCGCTCTGCGTCTTCGATCAGTTCACCTGATTCGGCAACGCGCCACCGTAGCGGCGATCCCGGTCGGCGTAGATTTCCAGGGCCCGCCACAGGTCCCGCCGGTCGAAGTCCGGCCAGAGTTGGTCCAGGAACACCAGCTCCGCGTACGCGGACTGCCAGAGCAGGAAGTTGGAGGTGCGCTGCTCCCCGGAAGAGCGCACGAACAGGTCGACGTCGGGGACCTCGGGTTCGTCGAGAAACCGGCGGAAGCGGTCCTCGGTCAGCTTGTTCGGGTCCAGCTTGCCGGCCGCGGCCAGTCGGGCGACTTCGCGGGCGGCGTCCACGATCTCGGCCCGGCCGCCGTAGTTGACGCAGAACTGCAGCGTCAGCACGTCGTTGCTCACCGTCCGTCGTTCGGCCTCCTCCAGCTCGGAGATGACACTGCGCCACAGCCGTGGCCGGCGGCCCGCCCAGCGGACCCGGACGCCCATCGCGTCCATCTGGTCGCGCCGGCGCCGGATCACGTCCCGGTTGAACCCCATCAGCCACCGCACCTCATCGGGTGACCGCTTCCAGTTCTCGGTCGAGAAGGCGTACGCGGACAGATACCGTACGCCGGCTTCGATCGCCCCTTCGACCACGTCGAACAGCGCGTCCTCACCCCGCCGGTGTCCTTCGACCCGGGGCAGGTTGCGGGCCTTGGCCCAGCGGCCGTTGCCGTCCATCACGATGGCGACATGTCGGGGCAGTCGGTCGGCTCCGAGGTCGGGAGGTCGGGCGCCGCTGGGGTGCGGAGTCGGCGCCCGCGGGCCCCCGGTTGCCACGGCGGGCTCTGCCGAAGTCGTTGCCCCGACGCGCCTTCTCGAAGCCGTTGCCACGATAGGGACAATAGCCAGGTGCCCACCTACCGTGACGAAGCCGTCGTGCTGCGGACGCACAAGCTGGGCGAGGCCGACCGGATCATCACCATGCTGAGCCGCGGGCGCGGCAAGGTGCGAGCCGTGGCCAAGGGGGTACGGCGTACGTCGTCGAAGTTCGGGGCCCGGCTCGAGCCGTTCTCCCACGTCGACCTGCAGTTCGCCGAGGGCCGGACCCTGGACGTCGTCACCCAGGTGGTGTCGATGCACGCGTTCGGTGAACCGTTGAGCAGTGACTACCCGGCCTACACCGCCGGCCAGGCGATCCTCGAAACAGCCGATCGTCTGGTCCCAGAGGTCGGCGAGCCCGCGGTGCAGCAGTACCAGCTGCTGGTCGGGGCGCTACGCGCCCTCGGTCAGGGCACCGCCGACGGGCCGCGGCCGCCGTCACTGATCTTGGACTCCTACCTGCTGCGGTCGCTGGCCATCGCCGGGTACGCGCCGTCGTTCAGTCACTGCGCGCGATGCGGGATCATCGGCCCGCACCACGCGTTCTCCCCCGCGACCGGCGGTGCGGTCTGTGAACGCTGTCGCCCGGCCGGATCAGCACGACCGGCCCCGGCGACCTTCGAGCTGCTCGGAGCGTTGTTGGAGGGCCGGTGGGACGCCACCCGGGACGTGTCCGCGGCGGTGAGGAAGGAGGCCAGCGGGCTGACCTCGGCGTATCTGGTCTGGCACCTGGACCGCGGTCTGCGATCTCTCGCCCACGTCGAGCGCTGAGTCCGCGATGAGCTACCCGCCTCCGCTCGGCCCCTCGGGTCCCGACGCGACTGCCGCACCTCCGTCACCACCACCGCCAGCGACTCCCGGCCGCGCTCGCCTGCCGCGCCTGGCGTACGTGCTCGCCGGGGTGCTGGCGCTGCTCCTGGTGGCCTCCGTCGCGGTGTCGATCGGCACCGGCGTCAGCCTGTACCGGTCCGGCTGGCCGCCGGCTGGCTCGACCACCGGACCCACGACCGACGGCGGAACCGACGGAGTCGGCGACCCCTACTTTCCCGACTACGGAAGCAGCGGGTACGACGCCACGAGCTATCGGGTCGCCGTCGATTTCGATCCCGACTCCGAGGTCCTCAGCGGCCAGACCACGGTGACCGCGCGGGCGGATGAGGAGCTGGAGGTCTTCTACCTCGACCTGGCGCTGGAGGCGACCCGGGTTCAGGTCGAGGGCGTCGACGCCGCCTCGTTCGAGCGCGAAGGATTCCAGGACCTGCGGATAACCCCGCAGGCCCCGATCGCGGAGGGCAGCACGTTCGAGGTCATCGTCGACTACGCCGGCCAGCCCGGCAGCCTCCGGCGGAAGGGCCAGCACTCACCCTGGCAGTCCGACCACCAGGAGTGGACGGTGGCCGGCGAGCCGGAAAGCTCGGCTTGGTGGTATCCCGCGAACGATCACCCGTCCGACCCGGCCCTGCTGGAAGTGACCGTCCGCGTGCCCAAGGACTTTCAGGCGATCAGCATCGGCCGCCTGGTCTCCAAGGACATCGCGAAGGAGGCCGACTTCGACACCTGGCAGTGGCAGACCAGTGAGCCGCTGCCCACGTACGCCTCGTTCCTGGCCGTCGGTCGTTACCAGCTGCGAGAGGGCACCACCGATGGTCGCCCGTACGTGTACGCGGTCAGCTCGCAATTCAAGGCGAGCGACCGTGCCCACCTGTTCACCGCGCTGGAGCGCACCCCGGACGTCGTCACCGAACTGGAGTCGTTCGCCGGACCGTATCCCTACAGCGAGATCGGCGGCTTCGTGCCGGCCACCGAGCTGCCGTTCGACGGGCTGGAAACCGCCACCCGGCCGGTCTATGAGCCGGAGGCGCTGTTGAGCGACGACTTCGGCGACGAGCTGCTGATCCATGAGCTGGCCCACATGTGGTTCGGCAACCACGTCACCTTGTGGCAGTGGAACGACATCTTCACCAACGAGGCGTTCGCCTCTTGGGCGGTCTGGCGGGTGGTGGAGCGACGGGGCGGGACGACCGCGGACACCGAACTCGACCAGACGTACGACCAGACCAAGGACGCGGCCCGGTTCTGGCAGATCACCATGATCGACCCTGGCCCGAACCGGATGTTCGAGACGGTCTATTTCCGGGGGCCGATGACACTGCAGGCGTTGCGCAACGTGATGGGTGAACAGGCGTTCGCCGATCTGGTGAAAGTCTGGGCCGAAGGAGGGACGCGCAGCCTGGAGGACTTCATGGTCGTCGCCCAGGCCCGGACCACCGTCGACCTGGCCCCGTTCTTCCGGACCTGGCTGTTCGATACCACCGCCCCGGAGAAGACCAAGGCCAACGGCTTCGAGTAGCCATTGTCGCCTCGGCCCGCGCCCATCCCACTTGTCGCGCGGTTTTGTGGTTGGCGCTCGACCCCACGCCCTAGCTAAAACGCTAAACCCGAGCGACTTCGAGCCG
>JAKDLH010000117.1 GCA_030452945.1 Microlunatus sp.
ATGGCGGACTTCCGCCGACCCCCGACCCCTACCCGTACGCGCAACTCCACCATGGCGGACTTCCGCCCAAAGTGGCTCCCCTATTCAACTAAGCGGTTGACATCCATCCGAACCGGAGACTACGTTTAGATCAACCTGATGGTTGAAGAAGGGTGGACATGACCAACCAGCTCTCCCGGGTCTTCGCGGCTCTGGCGGATCCGACCCGCCGCGACCTGGTCGCGAGGCTGACCGTGGCCGACGCCACGGTCAACGCACTCGCGGAGCCGTACGACGTCAGCGTGCAAGCCATCTCCAAGCACCTGATGGTGCTTGAAGACGCGGGGCTGGTGACCAAGACGCGCAAGGCCCAGACCCGATCCGTCCACCTGGAAGCGGAGGTGTTCGATCTGATGACCGCTTGGATTGAGCGCTACCGACGGCAAGCAGAACAGCGCTACCAGCGCCTCGACGCGGTGCTGGCCGAGCTGAAGGACTCCGAGGCTGTCCCGCCCGAAGTCACCACCCCCACGACGGAAGGAAGAGCGTCATGACCATTACCACCGGGGCTGAAGCCACCATCACCGCCGACGAGAAGCTGCCGATCATCCGGATCACCCGCGACTTCAGGGCCACCCCCGCACAGGTGATGAGGGCCCACCTGGACCTAGATCTTTTCGCCCGCTGGGTTGGACCGGACGGCACGGATACCCGCATCGACGTCTGGGATGCTCGCGACGGTGGCAGTTGGCGCTACGTCGCCGGGCTCGATGGTGAGGAGTTCGGGTTCCGCGGCTGCTTCCACCGGATCGGCACCGATGTCATCGTGCAGACCTTCACCTGGGAGGGCATGCCAGAGGACGTGTCGCTGGAGACACTGCGATTCGAGGATCTCGGCGACGGACGTACGCGGCTGCACGCCCAGTCACTCGTCGACTCCTTCGAGGGCCGGGACGCGTGGCTGCGAAGCGGTATGGAGGCCGGCGTCAACGATGGCTACGCCAAGCTGGACCACCTGCTCGCCGACGGGGTGGCAAGCTGACCGCCGCGGCCGTCCAACATCTGCTTCAAGCGGCTCGTGACGAACGCGCGGCTCAGCCGTCCGGTTAAGTGCGACACGCCGCCCGGTGCCGGTTGAGCAGCGCCCTTGTCACGCGGCCAGGTGATCTCCGGCGACGTCACCGAACTTTCAGGAGGGATCTCCGGTCAATTCCGCGTGACCGGAGATCCGTCCCGCCCGCCGACGGCGGAGTCGAGAGCGGTGAAGACCCGCTCGGAGACCTCGTCGATCTCGCCCAGTCCGTCGACCTCGACCAGCAGCTCGCGAGAGCGGTAGACGTCCAGCAGTGGAGCGGTCTGCTCAGCGTAGACGTGCTGCCGAACCCGGATGGTCTCCTCGTTGTCGTCGGCCCGGCCCTCGGTCTCGGCCCGTTTGAGCAGTCGGGCCACGACGGCGTCTTCGTCGGCCAACAGCGACAGCACGACGTCCAACGGCGTGCCGCGCTTGTCCAGCACGGCGTCGAGGGTGTTCACCTGTGCCGTGGTTCGCGGGTACCCGTCGAGCAGGAAGCCGGCGTCGCAATCGGATTGAGCCAGCCGTTCGGCCACGATCTGGTTGGTGATCTCGTCGCTGACGTATCCACCGGAGTTCATGATCTCGCGGACCTGCTGAGCGAGTGGTGTATCGGCGGTCTTCATGGCGCGGAACATGTCGCCGGTCGAGATGGCTGGGATGCCGTAGTGCTCGGCGATGAGCTTGGCTTGGGTGCCTTTGCCGGCTCCCGGCGGACCCATGATCAGTAGTCGCATCAGCGGAGGAACCCTTCGTAGTTGCGTTGCTGCAGCTGGCTCTCGATCTGCTTGACCGTGTCCAGGCCGACACCGACGATGATGAGGAGCGAGGTCCCGCCGAAGGGGAAGTTCTGGTTAGCGTTGAGGAAGATGAACGCCACCGTCGGCAGCAGCGCGATCAAGCCCAGATAGACCGATCCCGGCAGGGTGAGTCGGGACAGCACGAATCCGAGGTAGTCCTCGGTCGGCTTCCCCGCTCGGATACCGGGGATGAAGCCCCCGTACTTCTTCATGTTGTCCGCGACCTCTTGCGGATTGAACGTGATCGCCACGTAGAAGTAGCAGAAGAACACGACCAGCAGGAAGTACGAGATCATGTAGACCGGATGATCGCCGCGGACAAAGTACAGCTGGATCCAGCTGGCGATCTGCGACTCGGGTCGGAACTGGGCGAACAGCGCCGGGATGTAGAGCAGTGAGCTGGCGAAGATGACCGGGATGACACCGGCCTGGTTCACCTTGATCGGAATGTAGGTGGTCGTGCCGCCGAACATCCGCCGACCGACCATCCGCTTGGCGTACTGCACCGGGATCCGCCGCTGGGACTGCTCGATGAAGACCACGCCAGCCATCACCACCAGTCCGAGCGCGAGCACCAGCAGGAAGACGATCCAGCCGTTCGCGCCAGGACGGGCGACCTTCAGACCCCACAGGGCGGCCGGGAACGTCGCCGCGATCTGGGTGAAGATCAGCACCGACATCCCGTTGCCGATCCCCCGCTCAGTGATGAGTTCGCCCATCCACATGATGACGCCGGTGCCCGCCGTCATGGTCAGCACCATCACCACGACCGGGAAGGTGCCCTTGTCGTGGACGATGCCAGGACAACCGACGAACAACTGATCGTTCACGGCCAGCGTGACGAAGGCCGTCGAGTTCAGCAGCGCCAGCACCAGCGTCAGGTACCGCGTGTACTGGGTGATCTTCGTCTGCCCGGACTGGCCCTCCTTCTTCAAGGCTTCCAGTCGCGGGATCACTACCACCAGCAGCTGCAGGATGATGCTCGCGGTGATGTAGGGCATGATGCCCAGCGCGAAAACGGCCAACTGGAGCAGCGCGCCACCGGAGAACAGATTGATCATCGAGTACAGACCCTGCTGGTCACCCGAGGCCGCCTGATTGAGGCAGAAGTCCACTTGCTGCACGTTGACGTTCGGGGTCGGGAGGATCGAACCCATCCGGAAGACGGCCAGAATGCCCAGCGTGAAGAAGATCTTCTTGCGTAGGTCCGGAGACCGGAAGGCGTTGGCGAACGCGGAAAGCACTCCTGCCCTCCCCTTTCCTGTCACTACGGACCTGGTCTTATCCGCGAAGTTGAGCCTTCGCGCCGCGTACAGCTCACGCGCAGGACCGCCCGACTCTATCAAGGCTCAACGGAAACCCGGCATCTGAGGATGCCTGGCCTCGACCGAGATTAGCGCGCCTTCAGCGAGGGCGGCCTCGATCGCGGCTGACGAGCAGGCCACAGCGCGGGATCGGACATCAGCCCACCCGGCAGAGACGACGACAGAGCCGCGCGGTGTCCGAGGCGACCCTGCCGTGTGATCTCAGTTCACCGCTGGGTGGCGGTGCCACCGGCGGCGGCGATCTTCTCCTTGGCGCTGGCCGAGAACGCGTCCGCGCTCACCTGCACCGCCACGGAGATCTTCCCGTTGCCGAGCACCTTGACGGGTCGGTCGGCGCGGACAGCGCCCTTGGCGACCAGCTCGTCGACCCCCACCGTGCCACCCTCGGGGAACAGAGCGGAGATCTTGTCCAGATTGACGACCTGGTACTCGACCCGGAACGGGTTCTTGAATCCCCGGAGCTTGGGCAGTCGCATGTGCAGCGGCATCTGCCCACCCTCGAAGTTCTCCCCGATGCTGACCCGAGCCTTGGAGCCCTTGGTGCCGCGGCCGGCGGTCTTACCCCGGGTTCCGGCCTCACCACGACCCACGCGCGTCTTTGCTGTCTTCGCGCCGGGAGCCGGCCGAAGGTGATGAACCTTCAGTGCCATGTCACTCCACCTCCTCGACGGTGACCAGATGGGACACCGTCGAAATCATGCCCCGAATCTCGGGACGGTCCTCGTGCGCGGCTACGTCCCCGATCCTCTTCAGACCGAGGGTGCGCAGCGTGTCGCGCTGGTTCTGCTTGATCCCGATGCCGGACTTGACCTGGCTGACCTTGAGCCGCGGCATCAACCCACCGCCTCTTTCCGCGCCCGCAGCATGGCGGCCGGGGCGACGTCGGCGACCGATTTACCGCGACGGGCCGCGACGCTCTCGGGTTGTTCCAGGCTCTGCAGGGCCTCCACCGTGGCGTGCACCACGTTGATCGCGTTGGCCGAGCCCAGCGACTTGGCGAGCACGTCGTGCACGCCGGCGCACTCCAGCACCGCCCGAGCCGACCCACCGGCGATCACCCCGGTGCCAGGCGAGGCGGGACGCAGCAGGACCACGCCGGCCGCCTTCTCTCCCTGCACTGGATGCGGGATGGTGCCTTGGATCCGCGGCACCGCGAAGAAGTGCTTCTTGGCCTCCTCCACGCCCTTGGCGATCGCCGCAGGCACCTCCTTGGCCTTGCCGTAGCCGACACCCACGGTCCCGTCGCCGTCACCCACCACGACCAACGCGGTGAAGCTGAACCGACGGCCACCCTTCACGACCTTGGCCACCCGGTTGATGGCGACTACGCGCTCGATGTATTGACTCCGGTCGCCGCCTTGGCCACGACGATCGTCACGGCCGCGACGGTCGCCACCTGCACCGCCACCGCGGCGCTGGCTTCCACTCATATCGCTCTACCTATTCTCTCGTCAGAATCCGAGGCCACCCTCGCGAGCGCCGTCTGCCAGCGCTGCGATGCGACCGTGGTACTTGTGACCAGCGCGGTCGAAGACAACCTGCTCGACGCCGGCCGCCTTGGCCCGGGCCGCCAGCTCGACGCCGACCTGTTTGGCCTTGCTGCTCTTGTCGCCGTCCGCCGCGCGGACGCCTGCCTCCATCGTCGACGCCCAGACCAACGTACGGCCCGCTGTGTCGTCGATGACCTGGGCGAAGAGGTGCTTGGCGGACTTGGACACGACCAGCCGCGGACGATTCGGCGAGCCGAAGACCTTTTTTCGGACTCGCACCTGCCGACGCAGCCGCGAGGCCGTCTTGGCTGCCGTGCCCTTGCGGGCGGACAGTGATACAGCCATCGTCACTTACCAGCCTTTCCAGCCTTGCGGCGGACGTGTTCGCCCGCGTACTTCACACCCTTGCCCTTGTACGGCTCGGGCTTGCGCAGCTTGCGGATGTTGGCCGCGACCTCACCGACCTGCTGCTTGTCGATCCCCTGCACCAAGAAGCGCGTGGGCGCCTCCACCGTGAAGGTGATGCCCTCGGGAGCGCTCACCTTGATGGGGTGGGAGAAGCCGAGCGCGAACTCGAGCTCGCCGGGACCCTTGGCCATGACCCGGTAGCCGACACCGACGATTTCCAGCCGCTTCTCGTAACCGGCGGTGACCCCGGTGACCATGTTGGAGACCAGCGTCCGGGTCAGCCCGTGCAGCGACTTGCTTTCCCGCTCGTCGTCCGGTCGGTTCACCTGCAGCTCGCCGCTTTCGGCGCGCTCGATGGTGATCGGCTCGCTCATGACGTGCTCGAGCGTGCCCTTCGGACCCTTGACCGAGACCCGCTGCCCGTCGACGGTCACTTCGACACCGGACGGAATGGCAATCGGCATCTTGCCAATGCGTGACATGTTCTTTCCTCTCTGGTGCCTAGAACCTCACCAGACGTAGGCGAGGACTTCCCCGCCCACCTTCTGGCCGTGGGCCTGCTTGTCGGTCATCAGCCCGTCCGACGTGGAGATGATCGCGATACCGAGACCACCGAGCACCTTGGGCAGGTGGGTGGACCTCGCATACACGCGCAAGCCCGGTTTGGAGATCCGGCGGATACCGGCGAGGGAGCGCTCCCGGTTCTGCCCGTACTTGAGCGTGATCGACAAGGTCTTGCCGACCTCACCCTCGGCCGCGTCCTTGACGTCCCAGCCGGCGATGTAGCCCTCGCTGGCCAGGATCTCGGCGATCCCCACCTTGATCTTGCTGTGCGGCATCACAGCGGTGTCGTGGTACGCCTGGGAGGCGTTCCGCACCCGCGTCAGCATGTCCGCAATCGGATCGGTCATGGTCATTGCTTTACTACTTCCTTCTCGAGCGGTTTCCCTGGGTTTCGCTCCCAGAGACCTGCATCGGTTTGAGTCTTGTCGGGTCTCGAGCTGTACGGGCGTCGCCACGTCGGCTTGATGACCAAGGCAGCGGCTAGCTCTTGTCTTCTCCTGGATCGGTCGCCGGACGTGGATGGGCCTGGCCGTCGGCCGGAGCCTGCGGAGGCCGACTGGTTGTCCAAGACCGATCCAGGAGAGGACAAGAACGGAGCCACTAGGAGGTCACCAGGACGACTTCGTGATGCCCGGGAGCTCGCCCTTGTGCGCCATGTCGCGGAGGCAGATCCGGCAGAGACCGAACTTGCGGTACACCGACTTCGGCCGACCGCACCTCTGGCAGCGCGTGTAGGCGCGTACGCCGAACTTCGGCTTGCGACTCTGCTTGACCTTGAGGCCTGTTTTCGCCATCTATCTCACTTCTCCCGAATCACTTCTTGCGCACGGACCACGCCGGCCCCTTGACCCGGGCCTTCGACGGCTTCGGGTTGTCGTTGAACGGGAAGCCCAGGTGCTTCAGCAGCGCCCGACCCTCCTCGTCGTTGGTCGCCGTGGTGACCACAGTGATGTCCATGCCCCGGGTCCGGTCGATCCGGTCCTGGTTGATCTCGTGGAACATGACCTGTTCGTTGAGACCGAAGGTGTAGTTGCCCAGACCGTCGAACTGGTGGCTGTTCAGGCCCCGGAAGTCGCGGATCCGGGGCAGCGCCAAGGTCAGCAACCGGTCGAGGAACTCCCACATCCGATCTCCGCGCAAGGTGACGTGCGCACCGATCGGCATCCCCTCGCGCAGCTTGAACTGCGCGATGGACTTACGGGCCCGGGTCACCTGCGGCTTCTGGGCCGTGATCGTGGTCAGGTCGCGGATCGCGCCGTCGATCAGCTTGGAGTCCCGAGCCGCCTCGCCGACACCCATGTTGACCACGATCTTGGTCAAGCCCGGGATCTGCATCACGTTGGCGAACGCGAACTCGCGATTCAGCGCCGGAGCGACCTCGTCGCGGTAACGCTGCTTGAGCCGAGGAACGGTTGAGGTTTCGGTCGTCGTGGCGGTCATCAGATCTCCTCTCCGGTCGCGCGGGCAATCCGAATGCTGCGGTGGCCCTGGTACTCCGAGCCGTCGGGACGCCGCTTGGTCACCTCGACCCGGTTGTATCCCCCCCGGGTCACCACGTCGTCACCGTCGCTGTTCTTCACGATCAGCTGGACGTTGGACACGTGGACCGGCGCCTCCGACGAGACGATCCCGCCTTTGATCTGACGACCTTGTGGCTGGGCCGCGCTGTCGCGGAGGTGTCGCTTGACGATGTTCACCCCGGACACCGTGACCCGCTGGGACTCCGGATGCACCGCGATGACCTCACCGACCAGGCCCTTGTCCTTGCCGGCGATGACCTTCACCCGGTCGCCCTTGACCACGTGCAGGCTCTTCTTGGGCTCTGCGGTCTTCTTCGTGGACATTCAGATCACCTCCGGGGCGAGCGAGATGATGCGCATGAAGCGCTTCTCGCGAAGTTCGCGGCCGACTGGGCCGAAGATGCGGGTCCCGCGCGGCTCGCCGTCGGCCCGCAAGATCACTGCCGCGTTCTCGTCGAACTTGATGTAGGACCCGTCGGCACGCCGCCGTTGTTTGACCGTACGGACGATCACGGCCTTGACCACCTCGCCCTTCTTGACATTACCGCCGGGAATCGCGTCTTTGACGGTGGCGACGATCACGTCGCCGATGCCGGCGTAGCGGCGACCGGAGCCGCCGAGCACCCGGATGCAAAGGATCTCCTTCGCCCCGGTGTTGTCGGCGACCTTGAGCCGCGACTCCTGCTGGATCATCTGTTATCTCCTGGTTGTCTCGCTGGTTCCCGATTGTCGGGCCTGGCGGAACGTCGTGTTCTACCTCTGCCGACCTGTCAGCGCCCGTGGTCGTTATAGCCGCCACCGACGCTGACAACTCGGACTACTACTTGGCCTTGTCGAGAATCTTGACCAGACGCCAGCGCTTGGTGGCGCTCACGGGCCGGGTCTCCATGATCCGGATCCGATCGCCGACTCGGGCGCTGTTGGTCTCGTCGTGAACCTTCAGCCGGCTGGTCGACCTCAGGACTTTGCCGTACAGCCGGTGCTTGAACCGGTCTTCCACGGCCACGACGACGGTCTTGTCCATCTTGTCGCTCACCACGTAGCCCTCTTCGACCTTGCGGCGACCCCGCTCGGGGCTGCCGACCTTGGCCGTGTCGACGGCTGCCTCGGGGTTGTCGACCGTCGCCACCGTCTCGGGGCTTTCGTTCGTCGTCTCACTCATCTCAGGCCTCTACCTTCTCCGCCTCGGTCTCGGCGGCGACGTCCGGATCGTCCACAATGCCCAGGGTGCGTTCCTGGATGACCGTGTAGATCCGGGCGATGTCTTTGCGTACGGCGCGGAGTCGGCCATGCGACTCCAGCTGTCCGGTAGCGGACTGGAATCGGAGCGTGAACAGCTCCTCTTTCAGCTCCCGCACCTTCGTGTCCAACTCGGCCCGACTCAGGCCGCGCAACTCGGCTGCGGTGGCGGTCTTCGCCATCAGTAATCACCTGCTTCGCGCTTGATGAACCGTGCCTTCATCGGCAGCTTGTGGATCGCGAGCCGCATGGCCTCGCGGGCCACCTCCTCGCTCACGCCAGCCAGCTCGAAGAGCACCCGGCCCGGCTTGATGTTGGCGATCCACCACTCCGGGGAACCCTTACCGGAACCCATCCTGGTTTCGGCCGGCTTCTTGGTCAGCGGCCGGTCGGGATAGACGTTGATCCACACCTTGCCGCCACGCTTCATGTGTCGCGTCATGGCGATTCGTGCCGACTCGATCTGCCGGTTGGTCAGGTAGGACGCCTCGATCGCCTGGATGCCGAAGTCGCCGAAGGCGAGCTTGGTGCCACCCTTGGCCGCACCAGTGCGCCTCGGGTGGTGCTGCTTGCGAAACTTCACCCTGCGGGGAACCAGCATGACTCAGGCCTCCTGTCCTGCGGTCTCAGCAGATGGGGCCGCGGACTTGACAGCCGGGGTCGCGGCCTCAGTTGCCCCTTCGGCGCGAGCCTG
>JAKDLH010000468.1 GCA_030452945.1 Microlunatus sp.
ATACCACCCCAGGCCACCCCGAAGTCCCCGTTCTCCAGGTCCTTTAACTCCAGCGTAGAGGGGGAATGGTCGGAGGCGATGTAGTCGATGGTTCCATCCAGGAGTCCCTGCCATAGCTGCTCCCGGTTGCCGATCTCGCGGATCGGCGGACAGCACTTGTAGGCGGTGCCGCCGTTCGGGATCTCTTCGGCCATCAACGTCAGGTAGTGCGGGCAGGTCTCGACGGTGATGTCGAGCCCGTCGGCCTTGGCGGTGGCCAGCATCGGCAGCGCGTCGGAGGAGGACAGGTGCAGGATGTGGGTGCGAGCCCCGGTCCACCGGGTGCGCTCGATCACTTCCGCGATGGCGAGATTCTCCGCGCCGCGCGGACGCGAGGCCAAGAACCTGGCGTACACGTCTCCGTCAGGCTGCGGCGCCCGGTCAATGGTGCGGGAGTCCTCGGCATGCACGATCATCAGCGCGTCGTAGGAGACGAGTACGCGCAGGTATTCCTCCAGCTCGTCGGCCTCCAGATGCGGAAACTCGTCGACGCCCGAGTGGAGCAGAAAGCACTTGAAACCGAAGACCCCGTCGTCGTGGAGCTCGCGCAGGTCGTCGAGGTTGCCCGGCACCGCCCCACCCCAGAAACCGAGGTCGACGAAGGCCTGTCCCTCGGCCACCAGCCGCTTCAGCTCCAACGCCGGACCGTTGACGGTGGACGGGATCGAGTTGAGCGGCATGTCGATGATGGTGGTCACCCCGCCCGCCGCGGCCGCCTTGGTCGCCGAAGCGAAGCCCTCCCAGTCGGTGCGCCCGGGCTCGTTGACGTGAACGTGGGCGTCGACCAAACCGGGGATCAGGGTCTCCTCCTCAGTCAGCGTGATCGTCTCGGTGCCCTGCAGGCCGCGACCGTAAGGCTCGATGGCCACGATCGTGCCGTCGACGATGCCGATCTCTCGCTCGGCGATCCCAGCGGTGGTGAGGATGCGTCGGCCTTTGATCACCAGGTCGTACGCCGCGGTCCGCTCGGCTTGGATCGGCGTGGCAGCCGGGGACTGTTCTCCACCGTTGCGGGGTTCTCCCCGATCGTGCCGGAGGGCCTCGATCTGCTCCCGGATCCGCTCAGGTCGGTTCACCTCGGCGATTCGGGACGAGTCGGTGCTGGGGGATGAGGACATGGTCACTCCGTCGGTAGTCATCAGATAGGCGGAAATTGACGCTCCCAGCCGACGTAACAGCGGACCGGCGTCACTCATGCAGCGAGCCACGTCGGATTCGATGTCGGTGAGCGCCCAGACTCGGTCGAATCCAGCTGAGCGGTGTTCGGCTTCCGCCAACGTGGTGCGTCCGCAGACCGCCAGCACCGTGGTCACCTCGTGTTGTCGGGCCAGGGACGCGACCCCGAGCGGAGTCTTACCCCCCAGACTTTGTCCGTCCAGGCTGCCCTCACCGGTGATGACCACATCGGCTCCGCGGACCAGGTCACCCAGACCGACCAGATCGATCACCACCTCGATGCCCGGCCGTCGGACCGCCCCGAGAAGAGCCAGGGCGGCATATCCAACGCCACCGGCCGCGCCCGCTCCCGGGGCGTCGGCGGCCTGCCGAGCGGCAGGCCCCGCCGCCTCGGCCAGCGCCTCGACCAAGCGGGCGAGATTGCGGTCGAGCTGAGCCACGTCATCGGGGGAGGCGCCCTTCTGGGGACCGAAGACCGCGGCCGCCCCGTTGTCGCCGAGCAGCGGGTTGGTCACGTCG
>JAKDLH010000469.1 GCA_030452945.1 Microlunatus sp.
GAGTGGTTCGACAGTGGTCCGCCGAACACGTACACCCCGCCGGCCCAGCCGCCGACCAACCCTCGCTTGCCGTCCGAAGCCGGCCCGTTGCAGCAGTGGATCGGCGTCGCGCTGGCGGTGTTATTGGGCTTGCTCCTGCTGGCCGCTGTGGTGTGGCTCGCCCGCTGGCTGTGGCGGCGTCGTCCTCGGCGAGCGGTGGTCGTGGAAAGCAAACCCGACACGACCCCGGAGGGGGTGGTGTCCGCCGATCCGGACCTGCCGACCCTGGCGCGGGGAGCAGATGAAGCCGAACGCATCCTGGCACAGATCGGTGGGGTGCCGCGCGACCTGGTGCTGCGGTGCTGGCTCGCCCTGGAGGAGGCGGCCGCTCGATCGGGGGTGCCGCGACGCCCCTCGGCCAGCCCGACCGAGTTCACCGCCACGGTGCTGCGCTCCACCGAGGCCGACCACGGCTCGATCGAGCAGTTGCTGCGGCTCTACCACCGGGCCCGCTTCTCCGAGCACCCGGTGACCGACGACGACGTACGCCTGGCCCGCGGCGCCGTAGTCTCCCTGGCCCGGCGCTGGCGCGGATTCGACACCGCCATGCGGCACACCATCGAGACCAGGCCATGAGCTGGTCTCGTCTCCGCTCGACGACGAAGCGGTGACCCGATGCCCATGGTGAACCGTGGATCGGTCGTCGGACACGTCGTCGCCACCGTGGTCGCCACGCTGGTCCTCTGGGCCGTCGGTCTGGATCTGCTGCACGCCTTCGTCCTGGCCGCAATCGTGGTCGCTCTCGCGGCGCTGCGGCTGGCTCCCGCGGTCGATCCCAGCCACGGCTGGCCGCGAGTGAGCGACCAGCGCTCCGACGCCGGGGTGCGCCGGGAGGTGGCTCGGCTGTCGTGGACGATGCAGGGTTATGAGGCGCGGGTTCAACGCCACTCCGTACGTCGGCTACACGCGCTCGCCGCTGCCCGGCTCGACGAACGCGGTCTGGACCTGGACGACCCGCGAGACTACCTGGGCTGCCAGTCCGCCCTGGGTACGACGGCGTACCGGGTGGTGACCGAGGTGGACGAACGACCCCGCTACCCCGAGTTCGTCGCCGCCGTCACCGCCGTGGAGAACCTGCGGCCGACCGCGAACCCCGGCGCGGCAGCGGCCGCTCACCAGGAGGGAGCCGGATGAGTCCGTCCGAGCAGGTCGTACCGCTCTCGGTCGCGCAGGTCTCCCGCCTCAGTCAGGCGGTGCTGGAGCGGGTGCAGACCGTGGTGGTCGAGATGGACCGTCCGCTGCGGGTTGCCCTGGCCGCGCTGCTGGCCGGCGGTCATGTGCTGTTCGAGGACGTACCGGGCCTCGGCAAGACGTTGGCCGCCCGCAGTCTTGCCTCGGCCCTGGGGTTGGAGTTTCGCCGGCTGCAGTGCACGCCCGATCTGCTGCCGGCCGACATCACCGGCTCCTACGTCTACGACCCGACCGAAGCTCGATTCGCCTTCCGCGCCGGGCCGGTCTTCACCGGGCTGCTGCTGGCCGACGAGATCAACCGGACGGCGCCGAAGACCCAGTCCGCGCTGCTGGAGGCGATGGCCGAGCGCCAGGTGACCGTGGAAGGCAGCACCTTCGTGTTACCGCAGCCGTTCCATGTGCTGGCCACCTCGAACCCGGTCGAGTACGAGGGGACCTATCCGCTGCCGGAAGCCCAGCTCGACCGGTTCATGGTGCGGCTGTCGGTGGGCTATCCCAGCCGGG
>JAKDLH010000118.1 GCA_030452945.1 Microlunatus sp.
ACTCGGCCCGGGGTCGAGTGCGGTGCTGCCCGAGGCCGTCGACCTGGTGGTCACGACCGGTTGGAGCCCAACCCATCCGCTGCTACGGGCAGCCGCCGCATTCGGCACCCCGATCTGGAGCGAGCCCGAGCTGGCATGGCGGCTGAGCCGGCCGCTGCGGCCGCTGCCGTGGCTGGGGATCACCGGCACCAACGGCAAGACCACCACCACCCAGATGCTGGAGGCGATGCTGCGGGCGGCCGGGTTGCGCACCGCCGCGGTCGGCAACATCGGTCGACCGATCATGGAGACGGTGCTGGACCCCGAACCCTACGACGTACTCGCGGTGGAACTCTCCAGTCACCAGCTCCACTGGTCGAACTCGTTGGCTCTGCACTCGGCCGTGGTGCTCAACCTGCAGCCCGATCACTTTGAGTGGCACGGAGGTGCGGCGGCCTACCGGGACGCGAAGGCGAGCATCTACACCGGCGCGCACGTCGCCTGTGTCTACAACGTCGCCGACCCGGCCACCGAGGTGATGGTGGCGGAGGCGGACGTGGTCGAAGGTGCCCGGGCCATCGGCTTCACCCTGGGTACTCCGGGGTTGTCGATGGTCGGCGTCGTCGACGAGATGCTGGTGGATCGGGCGTTCATCGAACGACGAAGAGACTCCGCACTCGAGCTGGCCGACGTCAGCGACGTCTCTCCGGCCGCACCCCACAATGTCGCCAACGCCCTCGCCGCTGCTGCGCTGGCCCGCGCTTACGGTGTGCCCGCCACGGCGGTCCGCGACGGGCTGCGCGGCGTACGGATCGGAGCGCACCGGATCGAGGCCGTAGCCGAACGCGGCGGGATCGCCTTCGTGGACGACTCCAAAGCCACCAACCCGCACGCCGCCGACGCCGCCCTGCGAGCCTTCGAGTCGGTGGTCTGGGTGGCCGGCGGCCAGGCCAAAGGAGTCACCTTCGATGACCTGGTCCGCACCCATCGCCCACGCCTGCGGGGGGCGGTGCTGCTCGGGGTCGATCGCGAGGTGGTCGCGGACGCACTCCGCCGACACGCGCCCGAGGTCCCGGTGATCATGATCGCGGAGACCGAGGATGGAGCGATGGTTCAGGCCGTGGCGGCCGCTGTCTCGCTGGCTCGACCGGGGGACACGGTGCTGCTGGCCCCGGGCTGCGCCAGTTTGGACATGTACAGCGACTACGCCGCGCGGGGAGATGCCTTCGCGTCGGCCGCGCGCGAGGTGAAGGAGTGACCGCGTGGCGACTGTGACGCCGAGCAACGCCGGGCGCTCTGCCGACGGCTCAATCCCGCGGGACATCTCCGCCAAGCCCGCCACCCACAACCTGCGCGGCTGGCTGCAAGCCGTCCTGGACCGACCGCTGACCAGTTACCACCTGGTGCTGGGCGCCTCGTCGATGCTGTTGTTGCTCGGCATGATGATGGTCCTGTCGGCTTCCAGCGTCAGCGCGTACCTGAACTTCGACGACTCCTACTACTACGTGAAGCGGCAGGCGGTGTTCGGCCTCGTCGGCCTGATCGGCGCGTTCGGTCTTAGCCGACTGTCGCATGGTGTGCTGCGAGTCTTGAGCTGGGTCGGGGTCGGCCTGGCCGCGGTGCTGCTGATCTTGACCTACACCCCGCTCGGGGTGGCCAGCGGTGGCAATCGGAACTGGCTCGACCTGGGACCGTCGTTCCTCACCATTCAGCCGGCCGAGTTCGCGAAGTTCGCCATGGTCATCTGGGGCGCGGAGGTGCTGGCTCGCAAGCACAAGCTGCTCGATCAGCCTCGGCATCTGCTGATTCCGTACCTGCCGGTCAGCTTGATGCTGATCCTGCTCGTGGTCTTCCAAGGTGACGCGGGTACCGCGGTCGTGATGGCCGCGATCATGGTCGGAGTGCTGTTCATCGTGGGCACCCCGATGCGGGTGCTGGCCGCGCTCGGCTTCTGCGCGGTCGGCGGCGTGGTCACGCTGTTCGTCACCAACGCGGAGCGGATGCGGCGGCTGGCCGCTTTCCTCGATCCGAGCGCCGACCTTGGTGGAGCCAACGATCAGGCCAACGCCGGTATGTGGGCCATCGCCTCCGGTGGTTGGTGGGGACTCGGCCTCGGGGCCAGCCGGCAGAAGTGGGGTGGTCTGCCCGTGGCCCACTCCGACTTCATCTTCGCCGTCATCGGGGAGGAGTTCGGACTGTTCGGCAGTCTGATCGTGCTCCTGCTGATCCTGGTGCTGGGATACGCCGGGCTGCGGATCGCCACCCGCAGCGACGACCCCTTCCGCCGCTACGCGGCCGGCGGGGTGACGGTCTGGTTCATGGTCCAAGCGCTGATCAACCTGGCGGTCGTGCTCCGGCTGCTGCCGATCGCCGGGGTGCCCCTGCCGCTGGTCTCCTACGGCGGATCCGCCCTGATCGCCAACCTGCTGGCTCTCGGGGTGCTGCTGTCGTGCGCCCGGCACGAACCGGACGCCCAGAAGCTCCTGGCGGCCAAGACGGCCAAACCCAAGCCGCGGGTCAGCGCCGTTGTCGGATCGCGGCGGAAGTCGGTATGAGTGGTGGCGGCCGGGAGAGACCTTCGAATGCGGAGAGACCTTTGAGTCCGGCGAGTCCTGTGGGTCGGGGGAGTCGCGCGGACCCGGTCAGCGTCGTACTTGCCGGCGGCGGGACCGCTGGACACACCTCGCCGCTGATCGCCACCGCCCACGAGATCCGCAGGCTGGCGCCGCAGGCCCAGGTGACCGCGGTGGGCACCGCGCGCGGTCTGGAGACCACGGTGGTGCCGGAAGCCGGCCTGCCGCTTCAGCTGGTCCCGCCGGTGCCGCTGCCGCGACGACCGGGGAAAGATCTACTGCTGGTGCCCGCGCGGTTGCGCCGCGCGGTGCAGGAGGCCGGCCGCATCCTGGAGTCGATCTCGGCCGACGTGGTCCTGGGATTTGGCGGCTACGTGTCCACGCCGGTCTACCTGGCCGCTCGCCGCCGGTCGGTGCCGATCGTGATCCACGAACAGAACGCGTTGCCCGGGCTGGCCAACCGGCTCGCGGCCCGGCTCACCGACCACGTCTTCACCTCCTTCCCCGACACCCCGCTTCCGCACGCGCGCTGCATCGGACTTCCACTCCGGGCGGGTATCACCGGGCTCGATCGCGACGGCGGTCGCGTCGCTGCGCGAGCGGCGTTCGGTCTCCCGGCCAACGGCTCGACACTGCTGGTCAGCGGCGGCTCCCAAGGCGCGGCCAGTCTCAACCGGGCTGTGTTCGGCGCGCGATCCCGGCTGCTGGACCAAGGGATATCGGTGCTGCATGCCGTCGGAACCAAGAACCTCACCGAGGATCTCGTCGGGGTTACCGACGAGGCCACCGGCGCGGTCTACCAACCGCTGGCCTACATCGCCGCCATGGAGACCGCGTACGCGGCCGCCGACCTGATGCTCGGCCGGTGCGGCGCGAGCACGGTGCTGGAGACCGCGGCCGTCGGGCTGCCGGCCGTGTTCGTGCCCTACCCGCACGGCAACGGCGAGCAGGCGCGCAACGCCGCGGGCGTGGTCTCCACCGGCGGTGGCGTACTGCTGGCCGACACCGACTGCACCCCCGACTGGGTGACCGAGCAAATCCCCAGCCTGATCCAGCCTGCGGTGCTGTCCCGGATGTCTGCGGCGCTGGCCGGGGTGGCGCGCCCCGACGCGGCCACGGTGCTGGCCCGGCAGACGTTGTCGCTGGGCGGTTGGACGGAGGGAGACTGATGGGACTGCTGACCCCGGTGGATCTGGTGGACGTGGCCGACCTTGGACCGGTCCACTTCATCGCCATCGGCGGCTCGGGGATGAACGGGATCGCCTCGGTCCTGCTGCAGCTCGGTGTCCCGGTCAGCGGGAGCGATCGGCAAGATTCCAGCTACCTCCGTGCGCTGGAGGCCCAAGGTGCTCGGGTGCACGTCGGACATGCCGCCGACCAGCTCGGGGCCGCGCGGACCGTGGTGGCCTCTTCGGCGATCCGGCCGGACAATCCCGAGCTGGTCGAGGCCCGACGCCGTGGGCTCCGGGTGCTGCACCGCAGCGCCGCCTTGGGCTCGGTGATGCTGGGCCGCCGGGGGGTGGCCGTCTCGGGCACCCACGGCAAGACAACCACGACCGCGATGATCGCCCATCTCCTCACCGGGGTGGGCCGCGATCCCTCCTACGTCATCGGCGGCGCGCTCACCGGCAGCGCCACCGGCGGGCACATCGGCTCCGGCGACGTGCTGGTGGTGGAGGCCGACGAGAGTGACGGCTCCTTTCTGCAGTACCCGGCCGAGATCGCGGTGGTGACCAACGTCGATCCCGATCACCTGTCCAACTGGGGGACTGCGGCAAACTACGCCGACGGCTTCGTGCGTTTCGCCACGGCTGAGACCGTGCGGCTGCTGGTGGTCAGTGCCGACGACCCCGGAGCGATCGCCTTGACCGAGCGGGTCAGGACGGGAGGGCGGGAGCGGCCGAGGATCGTCACCTTCGGCGAGCGCGAGGGCGCCGACATCCGAATCGCCGATGGCTCCTTCGCGGGCACCGGGTCGACCTTCGCCCTGGACGAAGCTCCCGTGCGGCTGGGTGTGCCGGGGCACTACAACATGCTGAATGCGGCTGCCGCGTACGCGGTCTCGATCGAAATGGGGGCCGATCCGGGGGCCGTTCGCGCCGAGCTGGCCACCTTCGGCGGCACCAACCGTCGATTCCAGCTGGTCGGCACGGTCGACGGCATCCGGGTGTACGACGACTATGCGCACCACCCGACCGAGGTGGCGAACACGCTGCGCGCTGCTCGCACGGGGGTGGGTGAGGGGCGCGTCGTGGTGTGCTTCCAGCCCCACTTGTTCACTCGTACCCGGGACTTCTGGCGCGAGCTCGCGCAGGCTCTGGAGCAGGCTGACCAGGCGATCGTGATGGACGTGTGCGGTGACCGCGAGGATCCGATCCCCGGCATCGACGGCGCGATGGTCGCCGAGGCAATCCGTCCGGGAACCGCGGAAGTCACCTACCAGCCCGATTGGGACGGGGCCGCGCCCACCGTGGCCCGGATCGCCCGACCCGGCGATCTCGTCATCACCGTCGGGTGCGGAGATGTGACCAAGGTGGCGCCGTTGATCGTGGACGCGCTGCATTCTGAGCGAGGCGCCTGATGGCGACGACCACCCGCACCCGGTCAGGCACCGAGTCCACCCGCTCGACGCCGTCGGTCGCCCGGGGCCGGAGACGGCCTCGGCGTCGGATCTGGCCGTTGGTCCTGGTCGGGGTGCTGGTAGTGGCCCTGCTGGCTGGTGCGGGGTGGCTGGTCGGTTTCTCGAACGTGCTTGCCGCCCACCGAGTCGACGTGACCGGGACGCGGACGCTCACCGACGATCAGGTCCGCCAAGCCGCGGCAGTGCCACTGGGCGTCCCCCTCGCCCGGCAGGACCTGGGCGGGATCGCCGATCGAATCGCTGCTTTGCCGCAGGTGGAGAACGTGCGGGTCGATCGCCGCTGGCCCGAGACGATCGAAATCGTCCTCACCGAGCGATCCCCCGTACTGGTGGCGCAGAACGGCAACGCCTTGATGCTGGTCGACCGGCACGGGGTGGCCTACCTCGGAGTGCGGACCCGACCAAAGAATCTTCCGTTGACCACCGTCGGTCCGGGCAACACGCCGTTGCTGGCCGAGGTCGGCTCGGTCGCCGGGGCGATGCCGAAGAAGCTCCGCGGTCAGGTCGCGACCATTCGGGCCGAATCCCCGTACGCGCTGGTCGTGGGGTTGGAATCCGGGGTGGAGGTGATCTGGGGCGCGGCCGAGGAATCCGAGCTGAAGGGTGAGATCGTGCTTGCGCTGCTGAAGCAGAAACCGAAAACGATTGACGTCTCCGCCCCGCACAATTCGACGATCAGGTAAAATCAGAATTACGCTCCTCACGGTTCGGTAAATGCGGCACGTGCCAAGAAGTACTCGGGAAAGATCCTGCGTCCTTAGATTGCCTGGCTGGGATCATCTCTTGACTGAGGATGGCAATCTCACCATGGCCGATCTCGTGAGCGTAACCTCGTCGTTCCAGGACTGGATGATGGACGAGCTGGGACGAGCGTGGCCAGAGGTGCTCGGCCCAGATGGAATCTCGCTAGGTGTGTTGGAATCGAGTATGGCTGGCGACGAGGAGGCATGGTTCTTGGCTGGTCGTCGCGTTGCCAGAATCGGGGATCTGCGAGATGTGGCCCTTCGATAGTAACTTCAGAAGCGGCGTCTTGACCTCTCCGTCGGTAAGTGACGACGGTTTCTCACCCGGACACGGCACGCACACTCCGTGTCAGTGACCCCGGTGGCTGCCTCCGGGGTCGTCGGCTACGTGCGCCCGTTCGTTTTCGGCGTTTTCATCGCTGTGCTAGTCGTAGCGCGGAACTACTCGTGGTGGGCGGTTGTCGCCGCCGGGGTAGTCCTGGTGCTGGCGACTCCTCGACTGAATTCTCGGGTAGCGGCGGGCGTTCTAACTTTCGCCCTTTTACTCGGCCCATCCTACTAGAATTTCGCGCTCCCGCTATGGCGACTCTGGTGGTTGCGCTAGTGACCGCCGCCGTGGCGAACTCGGTAGGCGAAGAGTTGCTATGGCGGGGGTGCCTTGTCAGCGAGACCGCTGGACTTCACACTGCCTCCCGCTACAGCTTGCAGGTCGTGTCCTTCGGATTGGCTCACTACCACGGGCTCCCCAGCGGGATAGTTGGGTGCGTTCTAACGGGCGGATGCGCCGCTGCCTTGCTTTGGGTGCATCAGCGCTGGGGGATGACCGCCTCGATCGTGTTCCATATCGTCGCTGACTTGGTGATCTTCGTTGCGGTACTTCCGTGGGTGTTCTTCACGAGTTGGATCGTGGTGCCGCAATGATGATGAATTGATCACCGTCGGCTCGACGAACTCTTGACCCAACGCTATCTGGGGGCTACCGGATTGATCCACCTGATCTCGTCGAAACGAGCAAAGTCACTGTCGTTGCTTATCATCTCCAGCCCGTGCTCGATGCACAGAGCGGTGAGGACGACGTCAGTGACCAACGCGGCTCGGACGTGGTGTCGAGCGAAGAGGTCGCGCACGATATCCGCATGGCCTCGACCCGGTTCGGGAATCCAGGTCGCCGGTGCTCGGCGCCAATCGTCGACGAACTCCCAAGCTTCGGACGGGTCGAGAGCCTGGTCGCTCACCCGGGGGTTGGTGGAGATCCGCACGAACGCCCAGAAAGAGAGCCAAGGAATGGCCACGCGGCGCGGCCCGTTGAGCGCCTGCTCAATCCACTCTCGGGCGGCTTCGTGGTAGGGGCTGTCGCTCGTCACCGAGTACAGCAAGATGTTGGCGTCGACCAGCATCAGCGTGCGTCCGGACCCTCCAGCACCTCGAGCACCTCGCCGATGTTCGAGACGTCGAGCTTCAAGCCGAGAGGTCTGGTTCGCTGCACGAACGTCGGCGTCGACGACGGCGCGTTGAGGCCACGACGGATCAGCTCGTTGACGGCTTCGCTGACCCCTCGGCCATCCTCACGGCGCAGTCGTTCAATGGCCTTGGTCGTATCGGCCTCGAACTCGATCGTGGTCCGCATGCATCCAGGCTAGCATTCAGATGAGGAGTTGAACGCACGTTCGTGCGCGGCATCCCCGTCCTGAAGGTGGTGATGGGACGTCCAGCATGGTGCGAAGGGTGCTCCCAGGGGCACGGGTTGGTCACTACTGACTCAAGGTCAACTTCAGGTCAAGCATTCACTCCGTTTTCTGGGACGGGTGGCGTGTCCCGGGTCCTCGTGTGGACAGTGCTCGAGGCGACTCACTAGCGTGGCCGACGCGGCGTCGACCACCTCATCCCTTCCCCTTGGACCTGAGGTCAAGACTTTCGCGCGCACGGAATTTGGCGTCCAGTCAGCTTCACCGTCCACCAGCTAACAGAGGCAGGAACCACGTGGTCTCGGCATCACAGAACTACTTGGCCATCATCAAGGTCGTCGGAGTCGGTGGGGGCGGCGTCAACGCCGTGAACCGGATGATTGAAGCCGGGCTGCGGGGCGTCGAGTTCATCGCCGTCAACACCGACGCGCAGGCGCTGCTGATGAGCGATGCCGACGTCAAGCTGGACATCGGTCGCGACCTGACGCGGGGCTTGGGAGCCGGCGCCGATCCAGACAAGGGCCGCCAGGCAGCCGAGGATCACGCGCAAGACATCGAGGATGCCCTGAAGGGCGCCGACATGGTCTTCGTCACCGCTGGCGAGGGTGGCGGTACGGGAACAGGCGGCGCGCCGGTCGTCGCGCGAATCGCCCGGGCGCTCGGGGCGCTGACCATCGGCGTGGTGACCCGTCCGTTCTCGTTCGAGGGCAAGCGTCGGGCCACCCAGGCTGATCAGGGAATCAACAGCCTCCGCGAGGAGGTGGACACCCTGATCACCATCCCGAACGACAAGCTCCTGCAGATGGTCAACCACCAGATCGCCATCTTGGACGCGTTCCGGGAAGCCGATCAGGTGCTGCTGCAAGGTGTCCAAGGCATCACCGACCTGATCACGACCCCTGGGCTGATCAACCTTGACTTCGCCGACGTCAAGGCCGTGATGTCGAACGCCGGTTCTGCGCTGATGGGAATTGGGTCGGCGCGCGGCGAGGACCGGGCGCGGGCGGCCGCCGAGATGGCGGTTTCCTCACCCTTGTTGGAGGCCAGCATCGACGGAGCCAACGGCGTGTTGCTGTCCATCGCCGGCGGGTCCGATCTGGGACTGTTCGAAGTGTCCTCGGCCGCTGAGCTGATTCAGAACGCCGCCCACGAGGACGCCAACATCATCTTCGGCACGGTGATCGACGACGCCCTCGGCGACGAGGTCCGGGTCACCGTCATCGCGGCTGGCTTCGAGGGTGGGCAGCCGCCGCGTCGACAGCCCGGCATCAGTCGAGCGGCAGACCTCCGCAGTACGCGCCCCGCCGCCGCGACGACCGGCCCGGCAGAGCCGACGGACACCGCCTCGCAGCCCTCGGGGCTGAACCAGCC
>JAKDLH010000119.1 GCA_030452945.1 Microlunatus sp.
TCGCCAGTCTTCAAGTCCGCAACCTGTTGGCTGCTTGCGTTATACACGGGTCGCGCGACGTACCCGCCTAGGTAGTAGGTCTGCTCGTCGGGAATGTGCCGCAGCATGTTGTCGTGCACCACGTACAGCGCCTCGCCGCCGTCGACACGTACGACGCTGCCATCGGTGAAGTCCGTCTTCGTGGGCGGGTGAGGGAGATGATGGACAGGAGGCCACAGCGGGGGGAGATGGTGGATAGGGGACCGCGACTGGAAAGTCGGGGTCGATGAATCTGGGTTCGATAGCTGCTCTGCGATGGGCCGGTACATGTAAGGACTCCCTTCAAGGGTTTTTGTGGGTACGAATGGCCGGGGGAATTCCCCGGCTCCTTTGGGCCAGGCACTTCGCTGACTACGACACCATTGTTCTCCCGGTAGCAACTCGGGCGTATCCGTCAAATTACGTATTTCGTGCTGGCGAATGGGACGCCCCGGCGACTCCGGAGGCCCGAACCTTGAAAGGGCTCGGGTCATGTCTGGGCACACCTCAAAGAGGTATTCGGCTGAGCTGCGTGAGCGGGCGGTGCGGATGGTCGATGAGGTCCGGGACGAGCACGAGTCGGACTGGGGCAGCGATGGCACGCGTTGCTGAGTCGCTGGGTATCGGGTCGCCGGAGACGGTGCGCAAGTGGTGGCCGGGGGCCGAGATTGACGCCGGCAAGCGGGCCGGCACGACCTCGCGGGAGACCGCCGACATCAAGCGGTTTGAAGCGGGAGAACGCCGAGCTGCGCCGGGCCTACGGACGCCATCTTAAGTCGACCTCAACTTCTTCGCGGCCGAACTCGACCGGCCCGAGCGAAGGTGATCAGCAAACACAAGACCCGCATCGCCGACCCCGGCCCTGACCGTCGCCCGGATCTGATCGATCGCAACTTTTTGGCGCCGGCACCGAACCAGCTCTGGATGGCCGACATCCAATGCCGACGTCGGCATTGCAAATCCATGCCGACCTCCGGACTATGGCGTGTCCCGGAGAGCGAGGGTGGCCCGAAGCCTTGGCTGCTCGCGCAGGGTGCTCTACGGCCTGCTTGCCGAACGAGGCGCCTACGCATCGCCAATGACAGAGGGTGTGAACTGACGGGACGGCGCACACGACTCCTGATCAAATGGGCGCAGAGTGCAGGCCACTGCTGACGCGTCGGTGTCAAGACTCCCCACCTAACGACGCAGCATCGCGCCTGACCTGGTTCAGCCGACTTTGAAACCACAGGCCCAGCTGGGCAGGTACCGGTCGGTATTGATCGCCAGTCGACCCACAATCCAACCGCCCGGCAACTCAGTTCCACTCCGGGTCCTCGACCCAGGTCGCGAAGAAGGCGAGGGTGCTCTTCTGCCGGCGAAGCACCCGCCGCCACAGCCCGGTGGGTTGGCGGCCGAATACGTCGTCGTACTCCGCTGGCACCACGTGCCACATCTGCTGCGCCACCTCCCCGTCGAGTTGACCGGGGGACCAGCCGGCGTACCCGGCGAAAATCCGCAGGTCGGCGTACGCCCCCGCGACGATCTCGAGCGGAGTGTCGAGGTGCAGCAGCCCGACCCGGTCGAACAGCGGCCGCCAGCCCGGCGGTTCCTCCTCCTGCTGCGCCACGCTGGCCAGACAGATCGCCCCGTTCGGTGAGACCGGTCCTCCGTGGAAGAGCAGCTTGGGTTCCGACACGGTCGGCACCCAGTCCGGCAACACAGACTCCAGCGTGGTCTGAGCGATCTCGTTCACGATCACGCCTAACGCACCGTCTTCGTCACTGTCCAGCACGAGTACGACGGTCTGATCGAAGACCCCGTCGCTCAGCAAGGCACTGGCGACCAACAAGTCGCCGGGCTCCGGGTGGGTGCTGCTCACGAATGCCCCCGTAGGAGTGGGCGCTCCCGCATCAGCAGTCGGCCCTCAAGATCGCCCTGTCCGACACCGACGACCTCGCCGAGCACCGCTGCGAGACCTTGCTCCCAGGGACTGTTGCGCTCAGGCGACGACCTCGGTATCGGTGGGCAGTTCCTCTGGCCCACCGGCGGCCATCCGGACGGCCCTAGCGACGCGACGGTGCACGTCGGCGTGGAAGACACTCGGGGTGATGTACGTGGCGTTGAGCTCATCGTCACCGACGACCGAGGACAGCGCCTGCGCGGCGGCGATCAGCATCGTGTCGGTGATGGCGGTGGACTGAGCATCCAGCAGTCCACGAAACACGCCGGGGAAGGCCAGCACGTTGTTGATCTGGTTCGGGAAATCCGATCGCCCAGTCGCGACGACCGCGGCGTGGCGCTGAGCCTCGGCCGGGTCGATCTCCGGCTCCGGGTTGGCTAGCGCGAACACGATCGCTCGGTCGGCCATCGTGGCCACATCGTCGCCGTCGATCACCCCGGGGGCCGATACCCCGATAAACACGTCGGCGCCGGCCAGCGACTCCTTCAGCGTGCAGTCCAGGTTGTCGGGGTTGGTGTTCTCGGCCAACCACTGCAGCTGCCCGTTGATCCCGGGTCGGGTCCGGCTCACGATGCCGTCGATGTCGGACACCACCACATGCCCGACTCCCGCCGCCAACAGCAGCTTGAGAATCGCGGTGCCGGCCGCCCCGGCACCCGACAGCACGACCCGAACCTTGGCGATGTCCTTCTCCACCACCCGCAACGCGTTGTAGAGAGCGGCGAGCACCACGATGGCGGTGCCGTGCTGATCGTCGTGGAAGACGGGGATGTCGAGCTGCTCGCGCAGCCGGGCCTCGATCTCGAAACACCGTGGAGCGGAGATGTCCTCCAGATTGATACCGGCGAAACCAGGCGCGATCGCCTTGACCACCGCGATGATCTCTTCGGCGTCCTGGGTGTCCAGGCACAGTGGCCAGGCATCGATGTCGCTGAAGCGCTTGAACAGCGCCGCCTTGCCCTCCATCACCGGCATGGCCGCCTCCGGGCCGATGTTGCCCAGACCCAGCACCGCGGATCCGTCGCTGACCACGGCCACCGTGTTGCGTTTGATGGTCAACCGGCGCGCGTCGTCTCGATTCTTCGCGATCGCCAAACACACCCGAGCCACACCCGGGGTGTAGATCATCGACAGGTCGTCGCGATTGCGGATGGGTAGCTTGGAGTTCATCTCGATCTTGCCGCCGAGGTGCATCAAGAAGGTACGGTCACTGACCCGCCCGATGACCACGCCTGGCACGGCCTGCATCGCGGCCACCAGCTCGTCGGAGTGCTCGGTGTCGCGCGCCGCACACGTCACGTCGATCCGCAGCCGCTCCGGACCCGACGCGGTCACGTCCAGCGCAGTGATGGCTCCGCCGGTCTGCTCGACCGCCGAGGTCAGCTGACTCACCGCAGCGCCCCCGGCCGGGACTTCGAGTCGGATCGTGATCGAGTAGGACGCCGACAACGCTGTGGTCATGCGCAGGAGTCTCTCACGAAGATCATGCCGAGATATAGAGTGAACTTCCGGCCACCTCCCTCGGGTACGTCCGCGTCACCGCGCGCAGATGGGGGTCATCGGTTTTCTCCGGCAGTCTGACCCGCGCCCCAGCCGGCCACGTCCCCACGGGCGATGGCCACGGCCAGCAGATCAGGGAAGGCGTCGGGCGTGCAGGCGAGAGCCGGAATGCCGATCTCGGCGAGCACGGCGGCCCGGTCGTGGTCGTAGCAGGGCGTGCCTTCGTCCGACAACGCCAGCAGCACGACCACTCGGACCCGGTCGCGATGCAACCCGACCAGCCGACGCATCAGCTCGTTGCCGTCGCCGCCTTCGAACAGGTCGGTGATCAACAACAAGACCGTCTCGGTGGGTCGGGTAACCAGTTGGCCGCAGTAGGCCACGGCTCGGTTGATGTCGGTACCCCCGCCGAGTTGGCAGCCGAACAGCGCCGCCACCGGATCGTCGAGCAACTCCGTCAGGTCGACCACCGCGGTGTCGAAGGCGACCAGCGAGGTTCGCACGGTGTGCAACGACGCGAGCACGGCGGCGAACACCGAGGCATAGACCACCGACTCCGCCATCGAGGAGGATTGGTCGATGGCCACCACCACGTCGCAGGCCAACGCCTTGGCGCTGCGTGCGTGGCCGACCAGGCGCTCGGGCACCACGGTCTGGTGCTCGGGCAGATAGTGGTCCAGGTTGCGGCCGATGGTGGCCAGCCAGTCGATGTCGGCGGCCCGCGGCTGCCGCGTCCGCGCCGCCCGGTTGATCGCTCCACCTACCGCCGACCGGGTCCGCTCCGCGATCCGCCGCTCGATTTCGGCCACCACCTCGCCAACCACGGCACGAGCCGTCGCGCGGGTGGTCTCCGGCATCACCGAGCTCAAGCCGACCAGGGTGGCGACCAGGTGCACGTCGGGCTGAACCGTCCTGAGCAGCTCGGGTTCCAGCAGCAGGGAGGTCAGGTCGAGCCGCTCGATCGCATCCCGCTGCATGACCTGGACCACGCTGGTGGGGAAGTAGGTGCGGATGTCACCCAGCCAGCGCGCGACTTGAGGCGCGGAGGCGCCCAGCCGGGCGGTCCGATCGTTCGGGCCGGGCCGCCGGTCCGACCTCTCGATGGGCGGCTCCGAGTCGTAGAGGGCAGCCAGTGCCTGGTCCATCTCACTCTCGTCATCGCCCAGCTCGACCCCGAGCCCCTCGGCGCCAGGCTCGCCGAGCAGCAGCCGCCAGCGGGTGAGTCGCTGGTCCTGGGCGGACTCGGTCTGCTCTGAAGAGTTGATCACCGTAGGCCCAACAGCCGGTCGACGACGGTCAACGCCGGTGCGGCGAGCTCCAGATCGTACGTCGGCGACCCCGCGACCGGTCCCGGCCCGGGACCGGCTGTGGCCAGACGTTCGCCGAGCTGCCGACGCTCGGGGGAGGTGAAAGTGCTGAAGGTACGCCGGATTAGGGGCAGCACGTCGGCGAACTCCCGGTCGGATAACTCGGCGACCCAGCCGTCGACCAAGCCACGGAGGTCGACGTCGTGGATCAGCAGCAGACCACCATCGGCGAAGAACCCGTCCACCCAGGCGGCCTTGTCGCCCGCTGAAGCTCCGTAGGACAGCGCTCGGTGCACGCGAGCTGGACCGTCGGCGATCCGATCGGCGTCGAACAGCATCCGGACCACCCGACCAGCGATCTCGGCCGGGACGTCGCTTCGGTCGAGCAGGCCGGACAACGCGTCCAACCACCGGCGGCGGGGACTCTCGCCCTCGACCGGCAGTGCCCCGGAGGAGACCGCCTCCGGCGGTGCCCCGGAGGAGACCGCCTCCGGCGGTGCCCCGGAGGAGACCGCCTCCGGCAGCCCGGCCACCAGCAAGCCGGTGGCGCGATGGACCCGGTCCATCCGCTGTCGCATCGCGCGAGCGCTGTCGGGGTCCAGGGTGGAGACGGCGGGGACCAAACCCGCGCAGATCCGAACGACCAGCGTGGCGGCGACGGAGGCCAGCGCGGAAGTGTCAGTGTTCCGGACGTCGGAGTATCGATGAGCCCGGGCCAACGCGGGCAGCGCGTCCATCAGATGCACGATGTCGACGTCCAACGCGGCCCGCTGGGCCAGTGCGGCGAGCAGTCGCGCGAAGCCGTCGGGGAGTTCGGCCAGTAGCGCACGCTCGACCGCGATCGTGATCTGGGCCAGCGATCCCTGTTCGCTGGTGTCGATAAGCCTGGCGGCTGCCGCGGTGGCCACGGTGGTTCCCCAGACGGCTGCCTCGATCACGGCGATCGCGAACTCTGGCCGCCAGACCGATTGCCAGGTCTCGCGGAAGGTGCCCCGGCTCGCTACCTCGCTTTCGGCCGGTTGTGCCCACCCCAGCTCGAGCACGCGAAGCCGGTGAAACAGCACCGAGCGCCGCCGGTCCAGTGGTCGTCGCAGGTCGAGGTCGTGCAGCTTGACGGATGCCTCTCGCTTCAGCCGGAGTCGACGACACGTGGCCAGCAAGTCGGCCTCCAGCGGCACCGTCGGCACACCCGGGTCGACCCGGCCGGTCCGCTGCCCGATCACCAGGTCGTCGGTGACGAAGCGAAGAGCGGCTTCGTCGCCGTCGCAGAGCACGGCCAGGGTCGCGTCGTTCACCTCGGCCAACCCGGCGAGCGGCCGGGCCCGCAGCGCGGCGAGACTCTCGGCCAGTCGGACTGCCTCGATGACGGCGGCACTGGACACCGGCAGATCCTTGGTCCGCAGCGCCGCGGCGACCGAGGTCAGCCAGCGCGTTACCGGACGGTCGGGCGCCCGCCACAGGTGGTCGTACCAGCCGGGGGAGGCGATGCCAGCCCCGTAGCCGCTGGCGTAACTGAGCCGGGCGTGCGTCCACGGCACCCAGGTGGTGGTGACCTTGGTCTTCGGCAAACCGCGCAGGGTGGCGTTGTCGGCTGAGGCAGGCGGCAACGGCCAGGTGAGAGCCGGCGCATGCCAGGCTCCGCAGACCACGGCCACCCGCCGCCGGCCGGCTGAAACCCGGGCCCGAATGGTCTTGCGCATGTACGCCTCGCGACGGGACTCGGTGACGGCCATCGCGGGATCGGTCTCCGGCAGCGCGACCCGTAGCTCTGCCATCGCGTCGATCAACGCCGGAAAGGGTGACGAGCCGTCGCTCCGGGACTCCACCACGTCGTCCCACCAGCGTTCGGGGTCGTCGTAGCCAGCGGCTTCGGCCAAGGCTGCGATGGGGTCCCGGCGAACGACGCGGCGTGGACCGGTCCCACCAGGGTTCTCGTCGTCGTCTTCGGACCCGGCCAACAGATCCGGGCTCGGCGGCGTCGCCGTCTCCGGGGCCAGGGTGTGCGCCGCGGGTAGATCGCAGAACCCGACCTGAACGTTGTGAGCGAGCGCCCAGGTCAGCGCCTGCCACTCCGGGGAGAACGCGGCGAACGGCCAGAACGCGGCCCGCCGCGGCTCCGACGGGGCGTACGCGAGGATCGCCACCGGCGGTTGCGTCGCCGGCGACGCCGTCCAGGCGATGAGTGGGTCCGCGTCCGCGGGGCCCTCGATCAAGAGCTGATCGGGGCCGAAGCCGGTCAGCGCCGCCAGCAGCGACCGCGCCGAGCCGGGACCGTGGTGCCGGACGCCGAAGACGGCGACCTCGACCTGGTCTGGCTTCATCGCGCAACAGCGGAGCGCGACCGCCGCACACGTCTCACGACACCTCCCGGCAGGCGTGGTAAAAGTCGGCCCAGCCGCTGCGCTGACGGGCCACGATCTCGAGGTACTCCGTCCAGGCGACCCGATCGCTGACCGGGTCCTTGACCACGGCACCGACCAGGCTGGCGGCCACGTCGCCGGGCTGCAGGATGCCGGTACCGAAGTGTGCGGCCAGGGCAAGTCCGCTGGTGACCACCGAGATGGCCTCCGCCGCCGACAAAGTGGCCGACGGCGACTTGACGGTGGCCCGGCCGTCGGCGGTGACCCCCGCGCGCAGCTCGCGGAAGACGGTGACCACCCGTCGGATCTCGTCCTCGGCCGAGGCCACCAGGGGCAGCTCCAGGGTGTCGGCGAGCTCCGTCACCCGGCTGTGGACGATCCGGACCTCGTCCTCGATGTCGGCCGGCAGCGGCAGCACCACGGTGTTGAATCGCCGGCGCAACGCCGAGGACAGCTCGTTGACCCCACGGTCGCGATCGTTCGCGGTGGCGATCACGTTGAAGCCCTTGACGGCGTCGACCTCACGGCCCAGCTCGGGAATGGGGAGCGTCTTCTCCGACAAGATGGTGATCAGCGCGTCCTGCACCTCACTCGGGATTCGGGTCAGCTCCTCGATTCGCGCCAATCTGCCCTGCTGCATGGCGGTCATCACCGGTGAGGGGACCAGCGCGTCGAGGCTCGGCCCCTCAGCCAGCAACCGGGCGTAGTTCCAGCCGTACCGGATGGCCTCCTCGGGTGTCCCGGAGGTGCCCTGCACGAGCAGCGTCGAGCGTCCGGAGATCGCCGCCGCCAAATGCTCCGACACCCAGGACTTGGCGGTGCCCGGGACGCCGAGCAGCAACAGGGCCCGATCCGTGGCCAGGGTGGCGACGGCAACCTCCATCAGCCGTCGCGAGCCGATGTACTTCCCGCTGATCTGGGTGCCGTCGGCCAGGGTCCCGCCCATCAGGTATGTCACCACGGCCCACGGCGAGAGCAG
This sequence comes from Microlunatus sp., assembly GCA_030452945.1. Taxonomy (GTDB): domain Bacteria; phylum Actinomycetota; class Actinomycetes; order Propionibacteriales; family Propionibacteriaceae; genus Microlunatus. The sequence goes on from JAKDLH010000119.1 coordinate 8,107, forward strand.
CCAGTGCGGCGGCCGAGGCTTGTCGTCAACCGAGGCCAGGGCGGCCAACTCCGCCGCGTACACCTCCTCGGCATGTGGGCGCAGCCGGTCCGACCTGAGCGAGTCGCGGTCGGGCAAGTCGCTGTTGGGGAAGTCCGTGCCGCGGCGCTCGAGCGGGGCCGGGGTCTCAGACATGGGGGACCTCCACCCGGACAACATCACGGGCATGGTCGCTGAAGCTCCGCTCGATCTGGGCGCCGGCGTACGCAGCACACTCCAGGGCGACGAACCGCTCCCGCACGGCCCGGCGCCGGGCCGGCGAAGCGTCGGGCGCGAGCAGGTAGTACTCCCCCGCCGCCGCGATGCTCGGATAGAGGGCGGCCGGCAAGGCCACGCCGAGTCGGCTCGCGAAACTGGGCGCCGGCACCGCCCGGCCCGCACCTCCGAGCACCGCGTACGCCGCGGCCACCAGCTCAGCTCGCCAAGGTTGGGGTTGGTCGAGGAGCCGTTCGGGCTCGGCGAGCACGTCGTCGACCGTGAGTGCCGGCTGGTCGCCGGCGCGCGTGACCCGAGTCGAGGTCGCCGCCTCGACGTCGGCCGCCAACCGGCGCCATTCCGGATTCTGACCCAGGAACCACCGGCCCCGTGCTCCCAGTGCCGCTCCCAACATCGGCCGGTCGTAGGCGGTCGACCGGGCTGCCAGCCGGGCGAGTTTGGTCCAGCGCACGGCAGCGACGCTACGGCCGTGTTCGGAGCAGACGGCCAGCCAGGTCGAGACCAACGCCGGGTCGGGGATTCGCAACAGCGCGCCGAGCAGCTGGTCAGCACGGTCGGGCGCCTC
>JAKDLH010000470.1 GCA_030452945.1 Microlunatus sp.
GGTCCCCTGCTCGAGCAAGGACGGCTGGTGGGTGCAGTCCCAGCAGTGCTACGCCAAGATGGCCTCTCCTCCGCCGCCGTACAGCGATCCAGCCTGGGGGGGGCGCACCAATGGCGCGGTCTATGACTGCACGCGCGACCTCGCAGGCACAACCGTTGGCGGCCGCCTGGTCTTCTCGATCTGGCTGGCGACTCCTCCAGCAGGGGCACCGCCGGACCCGCGTATCCTCGCCCAGCAGGCGATCGCGGTAATGAACCTCCACGCGATCAACATCGGCATCGTGCCCGAGCCACGGCCAGGGAGCATCGGCGTGATCGGTATGCCGACGTGGATGTGGGCACAGAACCCGAGCGCGAACACCTGGGGTCCGCTCACCCGTTCCGCGTCAGCTGGCGGGTTCACGGTCACCGCGACAGCGAAGGCGCAGCGCGTGGTCTGGACGATGGGCGACGGATCGACCATCACCTGCACCGGTCCGGGAACCCCCTACGCGGACTCCTACGGCAAAAAATCCTCGCCCACCTGCGGACACACTTACACCCGTGAGGGCAAGTACACCGTCCGTGCTACGTCCTTCTGGGTGGTGACCTGGTCGGGCATCGGGCAGAGCGGCACCATCCCGCTCAACTTCACCGACACCGCCGCCATCACCATGGGCGAGGCGCAGGTCCTCACCCAGTAGCAACGCACCAAACGAGCTGAGCATGGCATCCGGACACCGGCTGGTCGGACTGACGCCCCGCTCGAGCACTGCTCCTTGTCCGCCGCCATCGGTTCAGGCGGTCGCCGCGGTGCTCTGGCCCCACAGTTCGGTGCGCACGGCCTCGGTGAGCCGGCGGCTGGCGCGGCTGCACCGCTGCCGCACCGCGGCCTGGCTCAGTCTTCGCTCGGCCGCCGCGGCCGCGAATCCGGAGTTGCCGGGGGAGGGCGGGTAGGCGGCTGCCAACAGGCTGCCCTCCTCTGCGGAGATCGCCTGGTGTGCGACGCCCCACGTGATGACCTGTAGGAGGTCTGAGTCGGCGCTCAGCTCACCGACCGACGCCGCGTGGTCGAAGGTGTATGCCGCGCGGTCCTCAAGGGGCATCTCTGCCGGGTCGACCGGGATGGCCTCCTCATGCTTGCGGGCGCCGCTGACTCTGTGCAGCGTGTCCAGTGCGAGGTTGCTGGCGACCTTGGCCGGTCGTCGCTCGATCGGGTAGGTGGCCAGCACGTCCCAGAACTCGGCGATGGTGATGTGGTGGCGGTCCTCGGTCCATGCGTTGTCCGTGGACGTGGGTGAGGTGCGCAGGGTGATCCTGATCAGTTTGGGGAGCATCGTCTGCAGGACGACTCGCCCGGCGAGCTGGTGGCCCTTCTGGAAGAGGCGGATCAGGGCCAGGAGCATCGCGTCGGTCTGTGCTGCAGCTGCGGCGTCGATCGCGTCGACGACGTCGCCGGGGCGGACGAGGCCAGCCAGTGCCGCCTCGAGGCGACCCCACCGTCGAACGGTGGTCGCCGAGGATGTCAGAGCGTTGAGGTCGACCCACTCCTGCAGGAGCTGGCGGTAGATCGCCGAGGCGACCCACTCAGGTCTCTGGTCGTGCTGTCGGAAGGTCTTGGTCTTCACGGTGGCTCCATTCCGTGACGGCGTGTGGCTGGTCACGGACCACGCTGCTCAGCACCCCTTGCCCGAGGTCTTGCCCGATTTGGTCCCTCTGGATCTTTCTTCTGGGCAAGCC
>JAKDLH010000120.1 GCA_030452945.1 Microlunatus sp.
GATCTCCGTGAGCGTGGTTGTCGGTGCTTTTGGGGCGGCGGCGGGGTCAGATGATCTGACCGGGCCGGTTCTTCTGGGTGACGACGGGCAGGCCGGCGGCGACCCAGGCGTGCATGCCGCCGGTGAGGTTGCTGGCGGTCTAGCCGTGGCGGGTGAGCAGTCTGGCCGCGATGGCGGATCGGCGCCCGGACCGGCAGACGGCGACGACCGCGGTGTCGGTCGGCAGCTCGGCCAGGCGGTCGCGCAGGTCGGCGAGGGGCACATGGTGAGCCCCTGAGGGGCGTGCCCGGCCCGCCACTCCGCGAGATCCCGAACGTCCAGGAGGACGGCTCCGTCGTTCACCTTCTGCTGTGCCGCAGTGGTGGTGAGGGCAGCCGGGCGGCGGAACAGTCCGGCGAGTTTGGCGATCATGACTTGTCTCCCGCCGTCTGGAGTGCGCTGTCCGACGTGGATCCGTCGCCGGGCTCTTCTGCAGAGCTGCCGTCATCTCCTGAGTTGTCGTCGTCTGCCGTGGTGTGGTCGTCGGAGGTGATGAGGTGCAGGCCGGTGAGCTCGGCGTTGGCGAAGGTGTCATCGATGGCAACCAGCCGCCGATGCGCCGCAGACAGGAACGAAGCGGCGACCGACGCACGGTAGCCCCTGGCACAGTGCACCCACACCTCGGCGGCGTCTGGGACTTCGTGGACGCGTTTGGGCAGTTCGTGGAGAGGGATGTTCACCGCGCCCTCGATCCGAGCGGCGGCGAACTCGGGCTGCCGGCGGACGTCGAGGACGACGACATCGCGGTGGTGCCGGACCTGGTCGAGGTCGGCGAAGGTGGCCTGCCGGAACGAGGCGAGCGGCCGATCGGACCAGTCCTGCGGCCCGCCGGTCGCGGCGGCGGCAGGCCGGTCGATCCCGATCCGGACCAGCTCCCGCTGGGCCGTCGCGACGTCGGCCTCGGTCTCGCCGAGCAGGGTCACGGGGGTTCCCCACTCGATCAGCCAGCCCAGGTAGGTGGCGAAGCCACCGTCGATGCCGAAGTTCAGCGTGCCGGGCACGTGGCCGGCAGCGAAGACGGTGCGGTGTCGCAGGTCCACCACCCACTCCCCCGCTTCGATCCGGCGCCGGAGCTCGTCCGGACGCGCCATCGCCGGCAGCGACAGGTCCGGTGCGCTCGGCCCGGCGGTGTTGGCCGGCGCCATGTGGACGTAGTAGGCGGGGTAGGCGTCCAGGCCGGCCAGGAGCTCGGCGACGTAGGTCTCCTCGTCGGCGGTCAGGGCCGGGTTGCGTCGCTTCTCCGCCCCGATGGTGGAGTCGGTGGCGTCGGACTGGGTCGCGGAGCAGAAGCTGCCGAACCCGTGGGTCGGGAACACCTCGGTGGCGTCAGGCAGCTCCGCGGCCAGCCGCTGCGCGGAGGCGTACTGGGCATGGACCAGCTGCTGGGTGTGCTCCCGCCCGAGCAGGTCGGGTCGTCCGGTCGCGCCGTACAGCAGCGAACCGCCGGTGAACACCGCCACCGGCTCACCGCCAGCGGTCAAGGCGTACGAGAGGTGGCTGAACGTGTGCCCGGGTGTGGCCAGGGCCCGCACCACCATGGAGGTGCCCACGGGCACGTCCTGGTTGTCGGAGATTGGGGTCCGGTCGTAGGCGACCTCATCGGCGGCGTTGACGAAGTACGCGGCGCCGGTGCGTTCAGCCAGGGCCAGGCCGCCGGTGACGTAGTCGTTGTGGATGTGGGTCTCGAACACGTGGCTGATCCGCACGTCCTCCCCGGCGGCCAGGTCGAGGACGCGGTCGATGTCGCGCTGCGGGTCGACCACGAATCCCACCTGACCGTCGTGGACGAGGTAGCTGCGGTCGCCCAGGGTCGGGGTCTCGATCGGGATGATCGTCGGGCTCTGCATGGTCGGGCCGCTGGGTGCGGGGCTGGTCATCTCGGTCACTTTCTCGTCGGGGCGCCGGTGGCGACCGGGCGGTTGCTGGCGGTCCAGGCGGCGGTGCCGCCGGTGACGGAGTGGGCGTCGAAGCCGTGGTGCCGCAGCACGTCGGTCATGGCCGAGCTGCGGCCGCCGGACTGGCAGATCACGAACACCGGCTTCGACCGGTGGATCTCGTTCAGCCTGTCTGGCAGCTGGCCCATCGGGATCAGCGTGGCGCCGGGCACGTGGCCGGCGATGTACTCGGCGGGCTCGCGAACATCGATTACCTGCGCAGCGCCGGTGGCGTGCGCGGCGGCGAAGTCGCCGAGGGTGATGTCGGTCATGAGTCTCCTCTGTGTTTGATACCCCGGGGGGTATGCTGAGGGCAACGTTAGACGACATCCAGAACATTCCCAACCCGCGGCAGGAATGCCGGTTAGCCTGAAGGTGCTATACCCCAATGGGTATCCGGCGCCACACAAGGAGAAGCCATGGGCTACGCGCTCAGCACCACCGTCCAGCAGTCGTACGACACGGTCGTCCCTCGGGTCCGGGCCGCTTTGGACGCTCAGGGGTTCGGAATCCTGACCGAGATCGACATCAAAGCCACGATGAAGGCCAAGCTCGATGCCGACGTGCCGGCCCAGGTGATCCTGGGTGCCTGCCGTCCACCGCTCGCGCTGGCCGCCCTGCAGGCCGAGCCGTCCATCGGGCTGCTGCTGCCGTGCAACGTGGTGGTCCGCGCCCTCGACGCGTCCACCACCATGGTCGAGGCGGTCGACCCCCAGACCATGGTGTCGATGACCGACAACGCTGCGCTGCAAGGCGTGGCCGACGACGCCACCCAGCGACTCGCCGCCGCCCTGAACAGTCTGGCCGCCCGATCGACCGAGGAGATGTGATGGTCCAGCTCCAGCCCGACACCGTTCGGCCCATCTCCAACCGGCTCAAGCGCGCCCAGGGCCAACTCAACGCCGTCATCCGGATGCTCGACGAGGGCGAGGACTGCGAAGCGGTCGTCACCCAGCTCGCTGCCGTCAGCCGCGCCCTCGACCGTGCCGGCTTCGCCATCATCGCCACCGGCCTCAAGCAGTGCCTCACCGAAGAAGGCGGAGTCGAAAGCCTCGACACCCAGAAGATGGAGAAGCTCTTCCTCTCCCTGGCGTGAAGAGACCGGGGGTATGTCGTCACGGAGGTGCCCGGATGCACGGCCCCGATTAGCCAGCTCCCCGCTGCGCCACGGTAAGGCCAGCCGGTAGGAGGGTGGCGCCGGTCTCGATTGATGTTGCCGCCGAAGGCGAGCCGGTCCATGATGGCGGCGCAGAGGCGTGGGTCGGTGAAGGTCCTGGTCCAGCCGGAGAGGGTTTCGTTGGTGGCGATCGCGACCGAGCTTTCTCTTCCCGCTCGGTCAACACTGTTTCCTGCGGGTCGCTTACCGGTCAGGACTGGATCAGCCGAGCGAGGGCTACCGGCATCTCCTGTAGCTAGGGCTGCGTGGGTTCCCCTGCCGGATGGCTGGATGCACGTGGTGCCGCAGGATCGTCGAGCAGCTGCGTCGACAGGGCCCGGAGGGCGTCGTCGACTGCGGATATCCTGAATGAGGATCTCCACGCAGGACCGGTCGTCTCGGACCAGACGCTGCAGGCCGCGAAGCTGGCCCCTCGGTGCGACGCAGTCGCCGCCGGTGGCCCGCCTTTTCTGCGAGCCAGTCGGCGTGGATCCGTGTCGCCCCGCGCCCGGTGGACATGCGCATTGCCTCCTTGCTTGTGCTCGGCGCATGGACCGCCGCGGCGGCGCCGGGAGCCAGAATGGAGTGCTGTGCGCCGATGGCCGCCGACCCTCGTCAGGATGCACCGAATGCCAGCGACGGTCGAGTCGCTAGCGTCCGGTGTTCTCGGTGAGGGTCTGGAGCCGTTCGGTGTACTCCTCGGTCGTCAATTCACCGCGGGCGTACCGCTGATTCAGCACGTCTCGGGGCGCTGCCGCGGTGCGGGGCGGGTGGTCTTGCCACCCGTCCGGCTGGTGGCTGCGCCTGCGGTGATCGGTGGCGGTGGCGATGACCAGGTAGCCGATGCCGGCGAGAACTAGCAGCTCTCACAGCCAGAGCAGCCACATTCCTGCCATCCAGAAACCGTTGCCCATCATCGAAGTTCTCCTTGGTGGTGAGGTGCGTGCGGTGGTGTGCTCATGCGGTCGTCCTGCAAGTCGTATTTTCGGCATCGAGTCGATGGCGATGTTGGGTACTACCACTGTCGGCCGGTCGTGATCGCGCCACTAGGGCCGAAGGTCCTAACCCCGGGGGGGTAGGTCGAGTTGTGCTTTCCGGTTACGCATCTCCGGATCAGAGCGGCCACGCCGGGGCCATTGCCGAGGGCGGGTGGCGGGGAGTTGGTCGGGCAGGGTGTAGCGCTCAGACCGCTGCTCGGATCAGCATCGTCCAGCCGCCTATTACCATACCCATCTAGGGTATTCAGTTGCTGGACTGCGTGAGCGGGACCGGCCCGGCGGAAGGAGACACCATCATGGTGGACAGCACGTACACGGTGCAGGGCATGACTTGCGGTCATTGCGTCGTGTCGGTCGCGGAAGAGGTCAGCAAGATCGCCGGGGTGAGCGATGTGCGGGTGGACCTCGCCTCGGGTCGCGTGGTCATCACCAGCGACCAGCCGGTCACCGACGCGGCGGTCACCGAGGCGGTCGAGGAAGCCGGCTACCAGATCGCCGTCGGCTGACACGAGTCGGTCCGCTGGCTGCAGCGGCGAGCGAATCCCTTCCCCGTGTCCCAGGCGTCGCCGGCTATGAGGCGGACCTTCCTCGCTGTCGTCGGTACCGCGATGATGGCCGGCATGATGTTCGCCATGCCGGGCGGTCAGCGGCAGTGACAGCACCACGCACGTCACGGCCTGCCCATCCCATGACCGAGCGCACACCTTTCGTCAGTCGGCGGCAGCGCTGGCTACTGTCACGAGAAGCCGGCCATCATGTGGCGAATTCGATGTACTGCGGAAGCCGCACCGAGGCATAAGGCCCGGCCGCAGGACCTTCGCTGACCGCCATGCGGCCTGGATCTCCGTTGGCCTCGGCGTAGCCGTCCCACAACCTGTGCCGCTGCCTCGTCGCCAGGTGCTGTGCCGGTGACAGAGCAGTCGACGATCGACGTCGGCCCACGGCGGCACCGTCTCAGGTGAGAGAGTCCGCGGCCGCCACCGGCGCGAGGTTCACGATCCGCCTGCCCGGGAGGGGACGGGCTGACGAGTCGCCGCTCGAGCCTGGCCAGGTCCGCGCCCGCTTGATCAACCGGTACCGGGTGAGGCTTGACGTGGTCAATCCTGGGAGCGCGGGTACGTCGGCCTTGATCGGTCCAGCATCGTTCTCGTCGCCGACCGGGTTAGGTTTGATCAGTGAGTGGACGCCGGCGAGGAACCATGAATGTCGCCGGCATCGGCTCGGGCAGCAGAGGGGGAGATCTGGTGCTCGTCCACGGTTGCGGTGACCTGGTTGTCTGCGGTCGTAGAGCCGGTAGGGGAACGGCGCTGTGACTACGAGTCACTCCGACCGGTATCGGCAGATTGCCGATACCCTTCTGCGCCATGGTCTGGGCGTTCTCGTCGGGGCGGCCGGTCTGGATCGATGGCTGCCGTTTCATCACGGTCTGCTCGGTCACGACCGCCGGGAGCGGCCGTACTCGAACCCTGAGCATCTGCGGCTCGCGCTCGAACAGCTGGGACCGACCTTCGTCAAGCTCGGTCAGGTGCTGTCCACCCGCCCGGACCTGGTGCCGGAGCGGTATCGCGTCGAGTTGGCTCGTCTCCAGGACTCGGCGCCTTCGGTTCCGGGGTCGGTGGTACAGGAGCTGATCGAGAAGGAGCTCGGCCTGCCGCCGGCGGAGGCGTTCGCGTCCTTCGATCCGGAGCCTCTGGCCTGTGCCTCGATCGGTCAAGCACACGCTGCACGGATGCTCGACGGGACCGACGTGGTGGTCAAGGTGCGTCGTCCGGGTGCCCGTGAGCAGATCGAGGTGGATCTCGAGATCCTGCAGAACCTGGCCGTCTATGCGGGCCGGCACTGGAAGGCGGCCGCTGCTTACGACGTGGAAGGTGTCGTCGATGAGTTCGCTCGTACGCTGCGAGCCGAGTTGGATTACCTTCGTGAAGGCCGCAACGCTGACCGGTTCGCCGAGAATTTCGCTGCGGACCCCTCCGTCCACATACCCCGAGTTGTGTGGGCGACGACCACGTCGCGCGTGCTCACCCTGGAGCGAATCCGCGGCATCAAAGTTGATGACCTGAGCGGACTGGACGCCGCGGGGATTGATCGACGCGCCCTTGCCGTGCGCGCTACCCGGGCCATTGCCAAGATGATCTTCGAAGACCGGTTCTTCCATGCTGATCCCCATCCGGGAAACCTGCTGATCGAACACGGTGGAACCATCGGTTTGATCGACTTCGGCATGGTGGGGGAGGTGGACGAGAGTCTCCGCAACGGTCTGGCTGACCTGCTCCTTGCGCTCACCCGGGGAAGCGCCCAGAAGGCGGCAAGCGCCCTGGCCGACCTGTCCGTTGGGCACACAGCGGTCGACCGAGCGGTCCTGAGCGCCGACCTCGTTCCCGTGGTGGACCTGTACCGGAACCGCCCGCTAGCAGAGGTTCCGCTCGGGAAATTGATCTCTGAACTGTTCGCTGTCGTCGGTCGCCACCACCTGCAGCTGCCGCACGAGCTCGTGTTGATCTTCAGGATGGTCGTGATGGCCGAAGGGATGGGGGTCCTGCTCGACCCGCAGTTCCGGCTGGCTGAGGTGCTCGCCCCCTATGCGCAGAAGGCGGTCGTCGACCGGTTCTCGGTGGGCGCGCTGGCCCACAGTTTCGCGCAGAGCGGGGTCGACGCCGCCGCCTTCCTCTCCGAGCTTCCTGACCTCTTCCACCGACTCCAAGCCGCTATCGACACCGGACCCGAGTTGCACCTTCGGGCACAAGAGCTCGAGCCGTTGGTGGAGCGACTGGAGTCGGTCGGGCGCCACCTCGTGGCGGCGACTCTGGCCGCGGCGCTCATTCGAGGGGTAGGTGACGTGGTCACGGCCGACCCTCAGCGGATGCGACCCTGGCGGGCGCCGCTACTGAGTGCCGGACTGGTCTCCGTCGGCGCGCTCGGCGGCTATCTCGCAGCAACCATGCGGCGTCGACCTCGCAACGCCGGACCAAGCTGAGCGGGCCCGTCTCTGGGTGTCCCTCACATCGGCGCAACAGTCAACCGCCACGAACACAGCCTCTCGGCACGGCTCGGGTACGGAGAGCCCGCCGACGGAGGCCCGCAGGAACGACGCGGTTCATCGCGCCACCGGAGCCCTCTCTACTAAGTTGTATAGTAGAACCGTGAGCACTGAGGACGCGGCACCGGCTCGTGTCCCGGCAGCACCGTTCTCGGACACCAGGGGGCCTCGGGGAGGTCGTCTGAGCCGCCGCGCCGTGCTGGGTCTGGCCGGGACGGGCGCTGTGGTGGCCGTGGGTGCGGGGCTGGGCATCCGCCGGGTGCTCGCCGGCGAGCCGGTCGGACCCGCTGATCCGGCGGTCGCGGCCGCCGAGGCCCGCCGCCCCAGCAGTGGACGCACAATCGACCGGGTGCTGCGGGCGCGACCGACCACGGTCGACCTCGGCGGTCGGGAGGTGGCGACCTGGACCTACGACGGCCTGCTGCCGGCCGAACCGCTGCGCGCCTCGGTCGGCGACCTCATGCGGGTGCGGCTGGTGAACGACCTGCCGCAGCCGACCACCATCCACTGGCACGGACTGGCCCTGCGCAACGACATGGACGGAGTGCCCGACCTCACCATGCCCGCCGTGGCACCGGGGGCCCGCTTCGACTACGCCTTCACCGTCGCGCATCCGGGAACCTACTGGTTCCATCCGCACGTCGGTCCCCAGCTTGACACCGGGCTGTACGCGCCATTGATCGTGGACGATCCCGCCGAGCCGGGCCGCTACGACGACGAGGCCGTCCTGGTCTTTGACGACTGGACCGACGGCTGGGGCAACTCCCCGGACGTGATCTTGGCCCGGGCCCGCCGCGACGGCATGGGGTCGATGGGCATGGGCGACATGGGTGACATGAACGGCGGCGGCATGGGTTCTGGGGGCATGGGGATGCCAACGGCCGCCGACCCGCTCGGCTCCGACACCGGTGATGTGCGTTATCCGGCGCATCTGGTCAACGGCCGGCTCCCGGCCGCCCCGCACGTCATCACCGCCCGACCCGGTCAGCGGCTGCGGCTCCGCCTGATCAACGCCGGCGCCGACACCGCCTACCGGTTCGCCGTCGGCGGTCACCGGTTGAGCGTGACCCACACCGACGGCTTCCCGGTGGAGCCGGTCACGGTGGACACGCTGATCATCGGGATGGGGGAGCGTTACGACGTGGTCGTCACCACCGGTGACGGGGTGTTCCCGGTGGTCGCGGTGCCCGAGGGCAAGCCTGACCCGGCGGCGTTCGTACTGCTGCGCACCGCTAGCAGCGCGCGGCCCCCAGCCGACATTCGGCCTCCGGAACTGACCCGGCAGCGACTGGAGTATCCGATGCTGCAGGCGACGCCGGCGGCCGCAGTGACGGCGCGGACGCCGGATCGCGAGCTCGCGGTGACGTTGAGCATGGCCGACGGGGGCCGGCGGTGGTTGATCAACGGCAAGGCCTACGGCCAGCACGATCCGCTACCGGTGCGCAGCGGCGAGCGGGTGCGGCTGATCATCGACAACAGGTCGATGATGTTCCATCCCCTGCATCTGCACGGCCACACCTTTTCGGTCGCCGGCACAAGCGGTCGCGGGTTCCGCAAGGACACCATCAACGTGTTGCCGATGCAGCGGGTGGGCGTGGACTTCGACGCCGACAATCCGGGGCAGTGGCTCAGCCACTGCCACAACATCTACCACGGTGAGCTGGGCATGATGACCGTGCTCTCCTACCGCTCCTGACCCGAGCCGAGAAC
>JAKDLH010000471.1 GCA_030452945.1 Microlunatus sp.
ACTGGCCGCAGCGCCATCACCCCGCTAAGCTCATGGTTCTCGAACTCGCACACCCCGCCGACCCGGGCCAACCCAAAAACCCCGGCAAGACAGACCGACAAGACCGTCTTGCCCGCGTAGCCGCGCGGATTGGCCAACACGACCTTGATTGGCTGACCAAAGTTCACGCACATGGCGGCCTGCAGTTCCTTGCGCCGTTGCTCGGCCTTGCTCGGCTGCAAGCCCAGGAAGCCCCGCCAGCCTGTCGTCGCCCGCGCATGGATCAACGGCACCAGCTGATCGGCCACATAGTCCGGGTTGTAACCAGACCAGCGACGTTCCGCCTGCCCTGGAACATCCGCCTGCCCAGGATCATCTACCTGCTGCGGCTCCGACATCTCCCACGGCGCGCGAACCAGCGGACGCACCACATGCACCTCGTCGGGAACCACCGACGTATCGCCCCGAACGTCAGGTTCGCGCAAGTGCAGGGACGCCTCGTCAAGCGCCTGCTCGTCGGATACGGCTTCGTCCTCGTCGAGGAGAGCGCACTCGCCGGCCGACCGCTGCCGCTCGGCTGCCGTCGGGCCCCCGCCAGCCGAAGCCAGCTCCTGCGCCTGGGTTCTCGGTTCTGCCGCCAGCATCGACAGGGAATCGGCGAACTCGCTATCGGCGTGCCGGGCCGGGTGATCCGGTGCCGGGCTACCCTCCGGCGGTGCCGGGTCGTTGGCCTGCCGCATAGCAGCCCTGGCCCGGGCGACGATATCTGCCGGCACAGCCGGGTCGCGGCGAGTGCCCTGGCTCGACAACACTTTCGCCCCTGAGCGGGACTCAGGCGTTGATGTCGGCTCCTCCGGGCCGAACGAACCCGCGTGCCGCAGATCGCGTAACGTCACTCCACGCTCGTCACTACTCATCTACCCTGCTCAGTTCGTTCGGGGGCCAATCTGAGACTGTCACCGCCGCACGGTAGCATCCGATCCAGTTCGAAGTAAAGCATTTACTTCCCCTTTGCTGCGTTGCAGACATACTGACGTCTGTTAAGATCAGTTTAACTCCGAATTGGCATTCAGGCTATCCCAAATCAGGCAGGGGTCCTTCTTGTGACTTTGGCATGCGGCCACGGGAGGTCTGGTAGAGATGTCGGCCGTGAGCACAGAGCAGCCCGGTCAGGAAGCCGAGCCACCCGAGGTTCCCAAAGAGCTGCCGCCGTTGGACATCACGAGGGCGGAGACGTGGCCAGAGATGCTGACCGTGGAGGAGCTCGCGTCGATCCTGCGATCAAGCACCAAGTCAGTTCGCGACATGATCGCGAACGGCCAGATCGAGGCTATGCGCGGAGCGGGCCGTGGCTTCAGAATTTCGAAGCGCTGGGTGATCGCGCACATTCTGCAAGACAACCCCTAACCGGTACGAGGGGTCACCCAGCTCCGTCCTTGAGTGTGTCTGCGGGCAATCAGGGTCGGGGCAATAGATGACGAAGCTCATTGCCGGTGTGGTCACCATGGTGCTGGTCGTCGTCGTGGCGCTGGTCTTCTTCGGGTCGCCCAAGCCGCCGTGTCTCCCGGATCCGGTCTCCCTCGGTGACGGAGGGATTGATGTTCCCGCGGATCCGGTGCCGGTCAGTAACCCGTCGGCGCCGCTGACGGCCCGCGTGGCGAGCTGGAACACATTGCGCAGCAACTCGACCGGCCGGGTCCTTCGAGGCGTGGCCAGCATCGCTGGAAGCTCC
>JAKDLH010000121.1 GCA_030452945.1 Microlunatus sp.
AACACGGTGACGTGTACGTGGTTGTAGTGCAGCGATGAGTCGTCGCCCTGGCCGTCGGCGCGGTAGGTGCGCCAGCCCTCGTCATTGCGGGCGATGTTCCAAATCTTGTTGTCGAAGATGACGTAGCTGACGCCGAGCTGCTTGTGGTTGGCCTGGAGCCAACGAGCAACGGTCCAGCCGAACGCCTTGCCTGCGGCCGTCTTGTAGTTGGGGATCATGAGGTCCACGGCGCGGCCGGAGGGATGGTCCGGGAGGGGGTCTGGGCGTACACCGCCGATGTCGGTGATGCTCGGGAACTGCTGGCGTGCGCATCGCAGCACGCGGAGGGCGTCGGGAGTGAGCCCGGCTTCGGCGGCGAGTCCGCTGACGGGACAGTTGCCGGTGGAACCCCCGGAGACGTCAGTGGAGCATGCATCTGCGCCGACAGTGCTGGTGCCGTCGACGACGCCGGCAAGCTGGGCGACGATGGCGCGGGCCGCTGATTCATGCTTGGCGTAGGCGGCCGGGAACGCGCTCACCTGGACGGCTTGAGCGGCTTCGGCGATCGACATCTGGTGCCAGCCCGTGATGTCGATCAGCCCGCGGTTGTGGGTGTGCGTGGCGACGCCGTAGAACGCCATGGTGGCGAGCCGGACGTTACGGATTTGCTCGACGGTCCCCCAGCCGGCGGACGGTCGCTGTTGTTGCCAGCCAACGGAGTCCCGGTCGCCGCTGGCGAGGTTGTGGAGCCCGGATTCCTGCATGCCGGACGCGATAGCGACGATCCACCCGCGCTCAGGAATGCTGAACTCTTTGCCGACTTCGATAGCGGTGGCAGCGATCTTCACTTGCTCGGCATCGAGCTTCCAACCGGGCACCGTGAGGCTGGCTGGAAGAGCCGCCGGGGCGGGCGTGGCCACGGGGCTGCTGGTGACGTTAGTCGACCCGCTGCCCCGACGGGCGATGGCAGCCACGACGGCGTGGTGGTCGGAGCCGTAGGCGCCGAGAATCTTCTGTGCGAGGAACTGTCCCGAGGATTGGGTCAGCCACACGTAGTCGATGAGCCGCCGACCGCTGGTCTGGGTGCCCTCCTTGGGAGTACCCAGGACAGACCAGTTCGACGCGATGCCGGCGCTACGCATCAGCATGTAGGGGAAGGTGGAGTTCTTGACCCTTTGGTCGGCTCGGGCGTCGACGTTGTGGTCGCCGGTGATGGCAACCGGCCCGTACGACCGGAGTTTCGCAACGACGCTGAGCATGGCGGCCATCTGGGTTCGGTACACCGAGAGCCGCTTCGGCGCACCTGGTCGCGGATGGCCCTTGCGGTCGATATCGGGGACCAGGTGATGGTTCACGACGAAGAAGACGCCACCGGTAGAGCGGTCCTGCAGCTGGACCCACTGGACCGACTTTGGTCCGATGGAGGTGCCGGCCGTGCCGGACTCAATGCGGACCACATCGATGACCTTCTCCGAGCCCTGCGCCAGGAGCTTGTACTTGCTGGCGTTGTAGAAGATCTGCACCGCGTTGTTGCCGTCAGAGACAGCCCAACCGCGCCGGGCCATGGTGCGTGCAGCATCGTCGCGTCGGCTGGGCGACGACAGCTCCTGAACCCCGATCACGTCGGCGGTGTCTGTGATCGTGCGGAGACCATCGAGAACACGGCTTGTCGAGTTGGAGAACAGGGTGTTCCAGCTGGCGACCCGCGCGGTGAACGGTGCGTGTGTGGTGACGGCGACCGGTTCGGCCGGCACGTCGACGCCCGGAAGATCAGCGGGGAGGCAGTCCTCGGGCTGTGTGAGAACGACGAAGACGAGTAGGGAGAAGATCAGGACTAGCGGCAACCCGAGCGCGAGTCCGATCGTGAGACCGGGCCGCTGATTCACGGCTATCGCGCAGCCCGGTCATGTGAGCGATGTGCCTTTCGCGAAGGCCTGATCGGCGGCTCCAACACACTGCGCGGAGAGCAGCCCTGCGCCCGCGCTCGTGCCCTGGATGGCGTTGCGCTGGCGTCGATCAGACCTGCGTTGTTCATGGGTCCGGGGTCTCCTGTCCCTCGACCTCCGTAGCGGGGTCGACGTCGGCGGCATCAGGGAGTGGCCGTCGCCCGATGTTCGACCCTCGGCGCATCCACTCCTGGAGGTCGTCGCGGAGGATTCGCCAGTTGTTACCGATCTTGTGCCCCGGCAGGTAGCCCTCGTTGAGCCACCTATAGATCGCTGCCTTGTTCATGCGAAGTAGGTCAGCGACCTCCTCTGGCGTAAGAATCGTTTGTAGCTCACTGAAAAGATGATCCAGGCCATGGTCGGTCACGGGCGGAGCCCACCACCGACGCTGACGCATGAAGCGAGTGTAAACCAATGTGTTCGTATGTGGCCAGGTATGAGCAGAAATCGACTCTTGTACACGGATGTTGCCTCCTGTAGCTGAGCGAGTTATATTCGGCTGACGCGGTTATCCGCGTCGGCCATTATCGAGTGAAGGCGCTCAACGTGACAGATGCAGCCAATCCGTGGCTACCTGAGCCCATGGCTCCATCGTCTGCTGCCTCCAAGCAGCCGGCCTCGGTCTCGGTTGCGACCACTGGTCCGATCGCGCCTCAGCAGGGGATTCCTGCACCTGATCTGGTGGATCAGCTACCCGTCCGTCGTATGGATCGCATCGCGGCGCTGTGGGTCGTCGGCGCTCACGGTGGCGCCGGCGAGTCGACCCTCGCAGAACTCGATGACGGGTGGATCGCCGGATCGCATGCTTGGCCGTCGACCCCCATGCCGCAGCCAGCTCGCGTGGTGATTGTCGCCCGCACAAGTGCTCGGGGACTCTTGGCTGCGAAAGCGGTAGCGAAGCAGTGGGCGGCTGGCCTCGTGCGGGACGTTGAACTGCTGGGACTAGTGCTCGTGGCCGACGCGCCCGGGCGGCTACCGAAGCCGCTGCGCGATCTGACGAAGATCATCAGCGGCGGATACCCGCGCACGTGGCACGTGCCGTGGGTTGAGTCATGGCGGCTAGGAGAGGACCCACTCCTTGACGCGTCACCGCGGGAGGTGCGCCGCCTGGTCGACGACCTACGCACCCTCCTGAGTACCCGGCGCACCCCTCAGCGCCACTAACCGAAAGGACCAGAACAATGGCTCTACCTGAGTTCATCTACGCGGCCAATCACCTGTTGGGTGTCATCCCATTGCAGATTCCCAACCCTGATCCAGCGCCGCCGCCTGGACCGATCGGGAACGCTTTCCGGACACTCCTTTCCTGGATCAAGTGGATCGGACTCGCCGTCGCGGGCGGCTCAATCGTCGTCGGCGGAATCATGGTCGCCGTCGCCATCGGCCGCGGCGATCAGGGCCCGGCCCTGACCCGACTCATCTACCCGTTCGCGGGCGTGATCGTGATTTCCGGTGGGATCAGCGCCGTGAGCGCCCTCATGGGTGGCTGACAGTCAGAATCTGAGAGGAGCCACTGTGGCTGACGAGCAGGGCAACAACCCGGACGAGAACGGCCCGAGTGCGAGTCCGTTCGCTCGCCCGGCCTTTCTAGTGTCCGCCGGCCTGGTCGCGCTGATCGTGGTGCTGGGTGCGATTCTCGTGACCAGAATCGCCAGCAGTAGGAGCGACGCCACATCGCCGGCGGCCGCCAGTCCGGCGGCCACTTCGTCATCGGCGCCGAGTGCATCTGACCCGTCCGCGAGCATCTGTGGTCTCCGCGGGCCGTCTGATCCTGGCCCTCTCACAGTCGCGCCCGCGGCGGCTTGGCAGTACGAGGGAGCCACGGCATACCCAACTTCTCCTGAGTTTGGACCTGGGAAGACCGTGGACGCTGGTTACCGCTTCTGCTTCCAGCACAGCCAGGCGGGGGCCGTCTTTGCGGCCGCGAACGCGATCGCGGTGCCCGAGGACGATGCTGCGCGGCAGTCCTGGGCTGAGTACTTCGTCAGCTCCGGGCCCAACAGGTCGGGGCTCTTGATGGACCTTGGCGGCGAACCCAGCAGCGATCCGACCGGCATCAGGGTGCAGATCGTTGGCTTCAAAGTCCTGTCTTACACCGACTCAGCGGCTCGGATCGACATTGGGGTCGAGGCGTCAGGAAGCGCCCAATCCGTAATGGGCTCCTACGTATACGAGCTCACCTGGCAGGACGGTGATTGGAAGCTCAACAGCGACGCCCCAACGCCGTTCAACTTCTCGACGGTGCAGAGCACCGCTGGGTACGTTCCCTGGAGCCCGTGACCCATGTGCTCCGTAACTAACCCGCTGGATTGTGCTGGCCAGGTGATCGAGTCGGCCGTGGGCGATGCGATCCAGAACTTCGCGAACGCTGTCATGGAGATGGTCGGGACCGCGGTCAGTTCGTTGGGCACGGTGTGGCTGTACATCGGTACTCCGAACCTCACCGACGGCTCGGGTGGCTCCTCGATCCAGCCCGGCACAACCCCACCCGGTACGAGTGGACTGGTGACCGCTCTTGGCTACGTGACGTGGATAGGTCTCGCGCTGGCGGGGATCGCGGTTGTTCTGCTCGGTGTGCGTATTGCAGCGAGTCTGCGTCGCGGTGAAGGCGCACTGAACATTGGGCGGCTCGGTCTAGTCGCCGGCGGTGTGGTGATCATCTCAGGGGCGGGCTCGTTGGTCGCGGGTCTGTTGCCGACCGGACCGCACGGCGCGGGTGGCGCCACGTTGTTCATCCAGAGCGGGCTCTGGTGGTACATGGGCGGCCTCGCAGTGTTGTCGGTGATCATCGGCGGTATTCGGATGGTGTGGGAGAACCGCGCAGACCCGGGCTTTGACGTGATCAAGAGCCTCTTCACGCTGCTGGTGGTGGCTGGGGCCGGCGTGGTGTTCACGCAGCTGTTCATCACGGCAGCGGACACCTTCTCGGTGTGGTTCCTCCAGCAGTCGCTCAAGTGCAACGTTGGCACCGACCAGGCCTGCTTCGGCAAGAACATCACCACATTGCTGGTGCTGGGCGCGAACCCGGCGACCGGAGGCTCTTTGGGCGCCATGTTGGTGATCATTCTGGGGATCATCGCAAGCCTGGCGGCGTTCGTGCAGATCGTCTTGATGGTGCTGCGCAGTGGAGCGCTGGTGATCTTGGCTGGCGTGCTGCCGATCTCCGCGGCCGCGACGAACACGGAGATGGGGAAGACCTGGTTCCGCCGCTGTATCGCCTGGACGGTGGCGTTCCTGCTGTACAAACCGGCCGCGGCGATCGTCTACGCCACCGCCTTCCAACTCGTCGGCAGCGACATCTTCAAGAACGACGACGCGCTGGTGTCGATCCTGGTCGGGCTGATGTTGATGGTGATGGCCATCGTCGCCCTGCCGGCGCTGATGCGATTCGTCACGCCGCTTGTCAGCTCAACAACGAGCGGCGCCGCGGGCGGGGCAATGGCAGCGGGCGCGATGGCTGCTTTGCCGACCGGCGCGGCTGAGGTTGGCCAGCTGGTGGCCGGCCACGGTTCGAATGCAGCGAACACCACGACTTCTACGCAGCCATCGGGCGCCTCGCCGAGCGGCGGCGGGAACGGCCAAGGGCCAGCCGGCTCGAACGGCCAGAGCGCACCGTCGGGTGCCGACGGCCCAGGGGGCGCGCCCGGCGCGAATGGCCACGGCACGCAGGGCGCCCCTGGTGCCGGATCGGCCGGTGCGAACGGATCGAGCGGTGCCAGCTCGGCGGCGGGCGGTGGCACGCAGGCCGCCGCTCAGGCGGCTCAGAGTGGCGGCTCGGCCGGGGCTGCGTCTGGCGCAGCCGGTGGTACAGCGGCGGCCGGGGCGGCAGGCGGCCCGATCGGGATGGCTGCCGCGGAGGGTGCCTCGAAGGTGTCGGAGGTGGGGCACGCGGCCGCTAACGCGGCCCGAGCCGCGTCCCAGGACGTAACGGGAGAGGGAGACGGTCCAAGTGGTAACGGCTGAGACTTCGCGAGTCAGGGCTCGCACGTACGGCAACTGGCGTCGGCCGACGTCGCCTGGACTGCTGGGCCTAGGGACGGCGGGAACCGCGGCCCTGGTGCTCGGCATGTTGATGACCGTTGTTCTGATCGTGTCGGTCGGCATCTTGGAAGCGCTGATCTTCGCCAGCATCGCCGGGCTGCTTCTGCTGGCGCTGACGATTCGTGACGTTCACAACCGCAACCTGTTCCAGCGGCTGGGTGCGCGGCTGGGTTGGTGGTCGACGAAGACCGCCGGGTCCCACCTGTACCGGTCCGGCCCGCTCGGTCGCACAGTGTGGGGCACGTATCAGTTGCCTGGGCTGATCGCCGCGACCCGGCTCACGCAACACCATGACGGTTACGACCGGCCGTACGCGATGCTCTACATGCCGCAGACGACCAGCTATTCGATCGTGATCGGCGCCGAGCCGGACGGTGCGGCCCTGGTCGACGAGGAGCAGATCGACACCTGGGTTGCTGATTGGGGCCACTGGCTGCGGAACCTCGGGGATGAGCCCGGAATCGAGGGGGCCGCAGTGACAATCGAGACGGCTCCGGACACCGGCCTGCGGCTGCGGCGCGAGGTCGAGCTGAGCATTGATCCCAACGCGAACGAGTACAGCAAGGCTCTGCTGCACGAGGTCGTCGACCGGTACCCGGCCGGCTCCTCGGTGGTGAAGGCGTATGTGGCGCTCACGTTCTCGGGGAAGGCGTCTGGCAATAAGCGCCGCGACCCTGACGAGATGGCTCGTGAGCTGGGAGCCCGGCTCCCCGGGCTGACGGCTGACCTCCAGGCGACCGGCGCCGGCGCGGCGTCGCTGATGGACGCCGAGGAGCTGTGCGAGGCGATCCGGGTCGCCTACGATCCGGCGGCCGCGATTCTGATCGACGAGGCGCACGCTGCTGGTGACCCGATCGAGTTGGCCTGGTCTGACGTCGGCCCGACGGCCGCTGAGACCACGTGGGGCGGCTACCGGCACGACTCAGGCTGGTCCCGTACGTGGGCGATGACATCAGCGCCGCGCGGTGTTGTCCAGGCCGGTGTGCTTGCTCGGCTGCTGGCACCGCACCGCGACATTGCCCGCAAGCGGGTCACGCTGCTGTACCAGCCGATCGATCCAGGCCGGGCGGCGGCGCTGGTAGAGGCCGACCAACGGGCGGCCGAGTTCCAGGCGACCAATCGGCGTCGGGCAGCGGCCCGCGACAGCCTCGCCGTGCGGGCCGCAGCGGCGACCGCCGCGGAGGAGGCGTCCGGCGCCGGGCTGGTCAACTTCGGAATGCTCGTCACGGCGACCGTTCTCGACCCCGAAAAGGCCAAGGACGCGGCGGCGGCCATCGACAACCTGGCCGCGACCGCCCGCATCAGGCTCCGGCCGGTGTACGGGTCGCAGGATTCCGCGTTCGCGGCCGGCCTGCCGATCGGGCTCAACCTGGCCAAGCACGTCACCGTGCCCGACCTGCTCAGGGAGAAGATGTGAGCCACCCGTTCCGAAGCGGCGGCGCGAGCGCGGTCGACGAGCCCACCAAACGGCCACGTTGGCGCCGCCGTAAGAAGCCGGCCCGACCCATATCGGCGGCCGCCGCCGAGGCAGGTAGCGGTAACAGTGGCAACGACGGTGTTACCGGCGTTGACGCGGCCAAGTCGACCGCCCGCCCTCGCCGGCCCGCGAGCCGCGGCTGGGGCGGCCGCGGCGGCGGGGCTTCTCAGTACGTGCAGGCACCAGACATGTGGCGCGGCACCACCGTGCAGGTGTGCGGGCTCTGGCCGTACGCAATCGGCACCGGAAGCCCGATGATCGGGGTGCCGTTCGGCCGGCATCTGCACAGCGGCGCAACCGTGTGCTGCGATCCGATCAGCTGGTTCCAACGGGCCAAGCTGATCAGCAATCCGAGTGTCTTCGTGATGGCGCTGCCGGGCCTGGGAAAGTCGACGGCCGTGGGCCGCATGCTGGCCGGACTCGCAGGCTACGGCACCATGCCGCTGGTCCTGGGCGACCTCAAACCCGATCACGTCGACCGGATCAAAGCGATGAACGGTCAGGTGATTCGGCTTGGCAGAGGCCGGGGATACCTGAACGTGCTAGACCCGGGCGAAGCGGTCGAGGCGGTGCGCCGGCTCCGGGCGGCCGGCCACCACGGCCTGGCCGATGAAGTGGAGGCCGATGCCCACGGCCGCCGGCTCACCATCGTGTCGGCGCTGCTGACGATCCTGCGGAAGCAGCCGCCCAGCGACGTCGAGGAGTCGCTGCTCGATCAGGCGATCCGTCTGCTCGATCAACGGGTGACCGACCGTGTGCCGGTGCTGGCCGATCTGCTGGCTGTCGTCCAGGAGGCGCCCACCGAGCTACGTGAGGTCGCGGTCGACCGGGGCTCGATGGAGAAGTACCAGAAGATCACCCGCGGACTGGAGCAGTCACTGATCGGCCTCACCCGCGGTGGCCGGCTGGGATCGACGTTCTCTCGGCCGACAACCAACCCGATGCGTCGAGACCGGCCGGTGGTCTACGACATCTCCGGCTTCCCCGAGACGGCCGGCGACCTCCGCGCCGCTGCGCTCCTGGCCTGCTGGTCGAACGGTTTCGCCACGGTGAACGTGGCGCATGCCCTTGCTGATGCGGAGCTGGAGCCGCAGCGGCACTACTTCGTGATCCTCGACGAGCTGTGGCAAGCGCTGCGCTCCGGGAGCGGGATGGTCGATCGCGTCGATTCCCTGACCCGGCTCAATCGCCAATTTGGCGTGGGGCTAGCCATGATCACACACACGATGAAGGACCTCCTGGCGCTGCCGACCGAGGAGGACCGAATGAAGGCAGCCGGCCTGGTCGAGCGAGCCGGCATGGTCATCTGCGGCGGGCTGCCGGCGGCCGAGATGCCGGACCTGACCCGAGTAGTCCGGCTGTCCCAGGTCGAGCAGGCCATGTTGG
>JAKDLH010000472.1 GCA_030452945.1 Microlunatus sp.
ATGATCCAGAACAACCAGGCCCCGGACATCCTCAACCTCAACGCCTACGCGAGCTTGAACCACACTGGGTTCGTTTGAGGCTCGGTCTATTGGATTCCAACCTCGGTGAGGTCGGACTGTTGTGCAGCATAGAACGCTGATTCGTACTCTGCGGGCGGGACGTCGCCGCAGTGTCCGTGCAGCCGGTCCTCGTTGAACCAGTGAACCCAGGACAAGGTGGCGAGCTCGAGCTCGTCGACGTCGTCCCATCCGGTGGTGTCGGGTCCGTAGACGCACTCGGCCTTGTAGAGCCCGTTCGTCGTCTCGGCCAGCGCATTGATGCTCCTATAGATCGTCAAGTCGATCAGGCCGCGATTTCGAGCTCTCCATTAACGGGCTTGGCGATGGCGTCCGGGGCCGGCAGCAGGCGGAAGAGCTCGCGAGCGAGGTACCGCTTCAGGCACCGGATGATCTCCCGCTTCGACATGCCCTCGGCGGTGCGACGGGCCACGTAGTCGATCGTCGGCTGATGCCAGCGCATGCGCACGATGACCACGCGATACAGCGCGGCGTTGGCCTGCCGGTTCCCGCCGCGGTACAGACGGTGCCGGCTGTTGGTCTTGCCGGATCCAGCCGGGATCGGGCACGCGCCACACATCTTGGCAAACGCTGCCTCGGACTTGATCCGGTTGGCGTTGTCGCCGGCGGTGATCAGCATCTGTGCCGCAGTGTCGTAGCCGACGCCGACGGCCTCGACGAGCTGGGGCGCAGCGGCCGCAGTGAGTGCCTTCAGTGATGCGGCGTGAGCCTTGGCCTCCTCGTGCAGCGCCAGCCAACGCTTCGCCATCGAGGACAGCACGTGTCGCATCGCCACATCCGGGTCGCCCGGCACAACAACGGCAGGTGCGCCACGGCGCACGGGCGGCAGTGGAGTCGGACCCTCCAGCGCCGCGCACGCGAGGATCAGCTTGTGGTCGGTGAGCGTCTCCAGCTCCGCCCGCAACGCCTCGCTCCCGGTCGCGAGGGTCGCCTTGAGCGTGATCATCGCGGTTGTCCGCGCTTGAACGGCACCGTCGTAGGCGATCTTGACCAGCCTGATCGTTTCGACCGCGCCGTCGGCGGTCTTGGGTGTCGACAGCCCGTGCCCAGCCAGGAGCTGGCGTGCAGCGTGCTCGGCATCGATGGTGTCGTTCTTCCCTGCGAGTCGACGTTCCGCGGCCCGTGCTGGGCGGGCGATCTCGTGGACGTCGTGACCGTGGTTGCGCAGGTAGCGCGCCAAGCCGACCCCGTAGGAGCCGGTGCCCTCGACGCCGAACCCGATCAGCCGACCGGCCGACCCGACGAAGGCCAGACAGAAGGCGAGGAGCTCCTCAAACCCGGCGATGGTGGTGGGCACGACGATGTCGCCGAGCCGGCCGCCAAAGCCGTCGATCGCGACCGCTACGTGGTTGTCCTTGTGGGTGTCGACGCCGACGATGACATCGTCACGCCGAAGCTGCATGCTGGGCATCGGGCTGTGGATCCTCTCTCGCACTTTCCGGGCGGGCTGTCCATGGCTCAGCTGGCCGGAGTGGGCGGACAGGACTGCGATGAGGCCCTGGTCGAGTCAGGCTCCTATCAGGTCACTGCCCACCCGGCCAGCAGCCTGGTGAACGCCACCACCCGGGGCCGACACGTCAACGCGAGGGCACCCGCAGGGCCGGTCATAAGCAAGGGTCAGACCCCAG
>JAKDLH010000122.1 GCA_030452945.1 Microlunatus sp.
TCGATCGCGTTGTCCGGCGTTGCAATCGCCTGACCGTGGTCGACGCGCTGGACCGTCACCCCGATTCGGGGCTGCGGGCCGTCGGCTTCGTGGACTCGAGGCCGCTCGATATCGGTGACGTGGGTGGTGTGCCGTTCCTCGGGGAGCCGGCTGAACTGACCGCCGTCCTCCGCAGCTCGGCCGCTCGCGCGCTAATCGTGGCCCACGGCGGTCTGGGCGAGACCGATCTGGTGAGTCTGGTCCGCCGGTGCCAGCGCCAGCAGTGCGAGGTCTTCGTGCTGCCGCGGCTGCACGAGATCACCCATGTGGCGAACGATATGGACGCCATCGGTGAGCTGCCCCTGATTCGGCTGCGCCGCTCGGCGTACCGGAGTCCGTCCTGGCGGATCAAGCGCTTGATCGATGTCGTTGTCTCGACTGTCGCGATCGGGCTGCTCTCGCCGCTGCTCGCGCTGATCGCGCTGGCGGTTCGGCGCGAGACGGGCAAGGGTGTGATCTTCCGTCAGGAGCGGGTCGGCCGCGACGGCGTCTCCTTCGAACTGATGAAGTTCCGTTCGCTGAAGCCGGTTGACGCGATCGAGTCGCAGACCAACTGGAACATCTCCCACGACAATCGGGTCGGGCCGGTTGGGCGGCTGCTGCGCAAGACGTCGCTGGATGAGCTGCCGCAATTGTTCAACATCCTGCGGGGTGACATGAGCCTGGTCGGCCCACGGCCGGAGCGACCGCACTTCGTGGAGCAGTTCGGCGAGCTATACACCGGCTACGCGGACCGGCACCGGGTGCCGTGTGGCCTCACCGGCTGGGCCCAAATCCACGGGCTGCGCGGCAACACCCCGATCGACCAGCGCGCCCGATTCGACAACTTCTACATCGAGAACTGGACGCTCTGGCTCGACATCAAGATCATCCTGCGGACCGTCGTGTCCGTGTTCACCAAACCGGGTTCGTAGTAGCAAGCGGACTCGAACCACTACCACGGAGGGAAAGACAATGCAGAACCCGGCGACCACGGTCGACTACAATCCGGCGGACATCCCGGTCGTCATCCTGTGCGGCGGGATGGGGACGCGCCTGCGCGAGGCCAGCGAGAAGCTGCCCAAGCCGCTGGTCGACGTCGGCGGCAAGCCCATCCTCTGGCACATCATGAAGACGTACGGTCACTTCGGTTTCCGCCGCTTCATCCTGTGCCTTGGCTACAAGGGCGACCAGATCCGGCGGTACTTCCTGGACTACCGCGAGCACATGAACGACTTCACCCTCGAACTCGGCTCGGACGCTCCGCCGCAGTTTCACCAGCGTGGCGAGGTGGACGACTGGGAGATCACCTTCGTGGAGACCGGACTGCTCACCGGCACCGGTGGTCGCGTGCGTCGAGTCGCCGACCACATCGACACCGACACCTTCCTGCTCACCTATGGTGACGGCATCGGCGCAGTCGACCTCGATTCCTTGATGCGGCAGCACCTGTCTGCCGGCCTGCTGGGAACCGTGACCGGCGTCCACCCAGCCAGCCGCTACGGGGAGATGCATGTCGACGGCACTCGGGTGACGGAGTTCAACGAGAAGCCCACCCTGGCCACCGGCTGGGTGAGTGGCGGCTTCTTCGCCTTCAACCGGCTGATGATCGACAAGTACCTCGATGACGATGCCGGCCTGTTGCTGGAGAAGAAGCCACTGCAGACCTTGGCTTCCGACGGGGAGCTCGGCGTTTTCCAGCACGAGGGCTTCTGGATGGGCATGGACACCTTCCGCGATTGGACCGAACTGAACGGCCTCTGGGACGCCGGCAACCCGCCGTGGAGGGTTTGGGACCACTGATCTTTGACCACGTTCACCACTGACCGCCCACGCACGAAAAGAAAGCACAGATGAAGATTCTCGTCACCGGCACCGAGGGGTATCTCGGCTGCCTCCTCGCACCCGAGCTCGTCCGCGACGGCCACCAGGTCGTCGGACTCGACACCGGCTTCTACAAGGCCGGCTGGCTGTACAACGGCCTGCCCACCACACCGTTCACCCTGGCCAAGGATCTCCGCCGCATCACGGTCGAAGATCTGGCCGGAGTGCAGGCGATCGTCCACATGGCCGAGCTGTCCAACGACCCGTTAGGACAGTTGTCGCCGACCATCACCTACCAGATCAACCACCAGGGGTCGATTCGTCTGGCTCAACTGGCCAAACAGGCTGGTGTCAAGCGCTTCGTCTACATGTCGTCCTGCAGTGTGTACGGTGTCGCCGACGGCGAGGTCGACGAGACGTCACCGATCAACCCGCAGACCGCGTACGCCGAGTGCAAGACCTTAGTCGAGCGTGATCTGCAGGCCATGGCCGACGACGACTTCTCGCCGACGTTCCTGCGCAACGCCACCGCATTCGGCGCCTCGCCGCGGCAGCGGTTCGATATCGTGCTGAACAACCTGTCCGGCCTGGCCTGGACCACGAAAAAGATCGCCATGATCAGCGACGGCAGCCCGTGGCGCCCGCTGGTGCACGGTCTGGACATCGCCCAGGCGATTCGGCGCGTGCTGGAGGCTCCCCGGGACATCGTGCACAGCGAGATCTTCAACGTCGGCTCCAGCGAGCAGAACTATCGGGTGCGCGAGATCGCCGAGATCGTCGGCGACGAGTTTCCCGGCTGTGAGGTCACCTTTGGCGACGCCGGTGGCGACAACCGCAGTTACCGCGTGTCATTCGAGAAAATTGCCAACAAGCTGCCGAACTTCGAGTGCCAGTGGGACGCGGTCAAGGGGGCCGCGCAGCTGCACAAGGTGTTCCGCAGCATCGACCTGGACGCCGCGACCTTCACCGGTCGGGGCCACACCCGTCTGCTGCAGCTGCAGCACCTGATCCGCACCGGTCAGCTCGACACCGACCTCTACTGGAGCCACCCGTGATCATCGCCAGCACCGCCATCGACGGCCCCGCCGTCATCGACTTGGAGTTCCGCTCCGACGACCGCGGTTTCTTCGCTCGCACCTTCTGCGTCGAGGAGTTCGGCGCGGCCGGCCTGCAGACCGTCGTCGAACAGTGCAACCTGTCGGGTAACCACCGGGCCGGAACGCTGCGCGGGATGCACTTCCAGATCGCGCCCCATCCGGAGGCAAAACTGGTTCGGTGCATCCGCGGCGCCATCGTCGACGTCATCGTCGACATGCGTCCGGACTCGCCGACCCGGCTGCAGCACGTCGCCGTGGAGCTGACCGCCGACAACCGGCGTGCGTTCTACGTGCCGCCGTACTTCGCGCACGCCTACCAGACCCTGACCGACGACACCGAGGTGATGTACCAGGTCAGCGGCTCCTACGAACCCAGTGCGGAGCGCGGCCTTCGCCACGACGACCCGGCGCTACGGATCCAGTGGCCGCTGCCAGTTTCGGTGATCAGCGCCAAAGACGCCTCCTGGGAATTGATCGCCAACCGGGACGTGCGGGACTTCGGCTGGCAGCCCGAGCCCGTGGGGGTCGGCTCGTGATCCTCGTCGACACAGCGCTGCAACGCCGACAAGATGAGGGTCGCCCGATCCGGGTGGCCCTCGTCGGTGCCGGCTTCATGGGTCGTGGTCTGGTCAACCAGATCGCCAACTCCACCCCGGGCATGGAGGTGGTCGCGATCATCAACCGCACCGTGGCCAAGGCCGAGCGTGCCTACGCCGAGGCCGGGGTGTCCGGGATACGGCACGTGAGCAGCGCCGCCGAAGCCGCTGACGCCATCTCCGCTGGCACCCCAGTGGTCACCGACGACTTTCACCTCGTGGTGGCCCTCGGAGCGGTGGACGCCGTGGTCGATGCCACCGGGGCGGTGGAGTTCGGCTGTCAGCTGGCGCTGGCCTGTATCGAGCAGGGCAAGCACCTGATCTTGATGAACGCCGAAGTCGACGGCACCGTCGGCCCGATCCTCAACCGGAAGGCCAAGGCCGCCGGCACGGTGATCACCGGCTGCGACGGCGACCAGCCCGGAGTGCAGATGAATCTCGTCCGCTTCGTCCGCGGTATCGGCCTCCGTCCGTTGGTCTGCGGCAACATCAAGGGCCTCCAGGACGAGTACCGGACGCCGACGACGCAGCGGGGATTCGCCGAGAAGTGGGGTCAAGATCCGTACATGGTGACCAGCTTCGCCGACGGCACGAAGGTCAGCTTCGAGCAGGCTCTGGTCGCGAACGCGACGGGGATGACCGTGTCACAGCGCGGCATGCTCGGCATGGACCACCACGCACACGTCGACGAGTTGACCACCAGGTACGACGTGACCGAACTCGAGGCTCTCGGCGGGGTCGTGGACTACGTGGTGGGCAGCAAGCCGGGACCCGGCGTGTTCGTGCTGGCCAGGCACGACGACCCGAAGCAGCGGCATTACCTCAACCTGTACAAGCTCGGTGAGGGTCCGTTGTACAGCTTCTACACCCCGTACCACCTCTGCCACTTCGAGGTGCCGCAGACGGTTGCTCGTGCGGTCTTGTTCGGCGACGCCACTATTGCGCCGCTGGGGGCGCCGACCGTCGAGGTCGTCACCACGGCCAAGCGAGACCTCAAGGCGGGTGAGATGCTGGACGGCCTGGGCGGCTATGACACCTACGGTGTCGTCGAGCGGGCCGAGGTGACCGCCGCCGAGGATCTGCTCCCAATGGGCGTGGCTGAGGGCTGCGTCCTCCAGCGGGACCTGGCCAAAGACCAGGCCTTGACCTACGGGGACGTGCAGCTACCCGCCGGACGTCTGGTCGACCAGCTGCGACGGGCCCAGACCGCAGAGCTGCCGCTGCCGCAGCTGGCAGGAGTCTGATGCCGTCGGCCACACTGCGCTCGACGCTGCGAGCCGACTTCGAGGCGATGGCTGAGGGGGAATCTCTCACCTTCAGTCGAGTGGTTGCGCGCGTGGCCGTGCATGCCCGGTGGCGAGCCGTACTGGGATGGCGGGTCGCTCAACACTTGTTCGAGTCGCGGGCCGGTAAGCCGCTGTCCTTGTGGCTTACGGACCGGGTGCTCTCGTTCAGTGGCGCAGAGCTACAGCCGAAAAGTGCGATCGGCCCGGGAGTGGTGCTGAAGCACACCACCGGATTGGTGGTCGGCGGAGAGGTCGTGGCCGGACATCGGCTGACCTTGCACCAGAACGTGACCCTCGGTGACCGCCGACCGTTCGGCGGACAGCCCGTGATCGGCGACGACGTCACCGTCGGCGTCGGTGCCTGCGTGCTTGGACCCATCATCATCGGCGATCGAGTAACTGTCGCCGCCAACGCCGTCGTCCTGGACAACGTCCCGGCCGACAGCGTCGTAGCAGGGGCGCCGGCCCGCATCATCCGGCGACGGACCGTCCGTGAAGTACGGGCCGGATAGTGACGAAGGAGAACGAAGTGGACACACCGATCGAGGCGCAGTACGACCCATGGGGTCGATCGGTGCTGAACGCCCTGCGCCGTTGGATCATCGTGCCGATCGCGATCGGACTGGTCGGGGGGGCCGCCGGTCTGGTGGCCGGCAGCACAGCCAAGCCGAGCGCCGAGGCGCTGCTCAGAGTGGAGAGTTCAGCTGCCGACGGCGCGGCGATGAAGATCGTGCAGGAGAGCACGATGCTCGAGCTGGACACCGCACCCATCTACAACGCGGGCGCCGAGGCTACGGGCACCACGCCAGCCGATCTGCGGGCCCGCACCCAGATCGCGGCGGTGCCCGACTCTCAGCTGATCTCGGTGACCGTCACGGCCGGCACCGCCGAACAGGCTATCGCCGAAGCCGATGCGATCGCCGACACCGGTATCGAGATCAACGAGGCTCGGATCGACGGAGAACTCGATCAGGTCACCAAGTCCACCCGCAAGCTGATCAAGAACAACAAGCTCAGTGACAAGAGCGCTGAGCAGTCGCGTGTGTCGCGACTGGGCGACACCCTGGGCCAGAATCAGAGCAATCTCGTCGTGGGCAGCCGGAACCTCGTCCTGTTGCACTCCGCAGAGGCTGCCTCGCTGCTGCCGTCGCCGCTGCTGCTAGGGGCCCTCGGCTTGGTCGGCGGTGGCTTGCTCGGTGCCGTGATCGCGCTGCTGCTCGGTGCTCGGCGTGGGAGCATTCAGTCGGTACGCGAGATGCATCAGTTGTATCCGAATGCATCCGTTGTCGATCGGCTCGATCTGGAGACCGTTATTTCGCTTGAGTCGGAGAACGCGTCTGTCGTCTACATCGCCGCAGTCGGTCAAGACCCGCATGAGCTGGAGCCGATCGCGGATGCGGTGCGCACGCAGTTCCTGGCTCATGGGCGCGAGGTGGACGGCTACGACCCACACCGCAACGTGAAGGTCGCCGAACGAGTCGGACATCTGCAGGTCATCACCACGACCTTGTCCGATACGGTGCTCCGGCGGGTCCAGCGGGACAGCAGCAGCCTGCTGATCATCCCGGTCAAACCGAAGGTCACTCGGATGGAGCAGCTCGAGGCGTTCGCTCCCCGGCTAACCGACCGGACGTACCTGCTGGTGGAGCCGGTCGCGCCGGACTGGGACTGACGCGTGCGCAAGCTCACCCCTGATCCAATTCCGTGGGTCGTCGGCCTCTTCGCAGCCAACGTCGTCCTGCAACGGTTGTCGATCCCGAACCTTTCCATTCCGGTCATCACTCCGTTGATGCTCGGCTGGATGGTTCTGGTCGTCTGGGCCGGCGTCGCGGAGATCAACTTCCGGCGGCTGCTGCTGTGGCTGCTGGCCACCGGTGTCAGCGGATCATTGGTGATCTTGCAGGTGCTGTTCGTGCAAGGCCCGTTCGTCAGTGTCAACAGCTGGGCCTTCTGGGTGGTGATCTGGCTTCCGTTGGTGCTGCAGCTGCGTGATCGGAGCCGGGCGACCTATCAACGGTGTCTGGCGGGGATCGGGAATTTCGGCGTAGCCATTGGCTCTCTCTCCCTGCTGTTCCTGGCTGTGCAACTGCTTGGTGTGACCTACCGTGACTGGATGGCCGAGGTGGTTCCACCCGGCATGCTGGTCAACGGCTACGTCGTCAGCTATCCGATCACCTACGGGGCGGAACTGTACAAGTCGAACGCCTGGATCGCCCTCGAACCCTCGTTTTTGTCTTTCATGCTCGGTGTCTGCGTCGTGGCAGCCATCATCGCCAGGCTCCACTGGGTGAAAGTCATGGTGATCTTCACCGGAATGCTGGTCACGACGGCCGGTTCGGGGCTCGCGATCGTGATCGCGTTCGCCCTGCTGACTCTCCTCACCGGGCGCGGTGGCCGGTTGCGCGCCTACGCCCTGCCTGGTGTCGTGCTCGGTGCGTTCTTCGCCACGACCCTCCTGGGTCAGTCGATCCTCGACCGAGCGACCGAGGCAGGCGCCAGTCGATCCTCCACCTCACTCCGTACGGTCGAGCCCTATCTTTATCTTTGGCCGGAGTGGGTGTCCGATTCCCTGGTGCCGGTACTGGGACGCGGTCCGGGGTCATCGGCGTGGGTGGTGAACAACCTTGGAATCGGCGGGTTGCTGGTGCCCAGTCCGGGCAAGATGCTTTTCGACTACGGCCTGATCGGCGGGACTTTGTTGATCATGGTGATGGTGGCGGCGTTCGTGCGCAGTCCCGAGCCCGTCTTCGCCCTAGCCCTGGCCATCTCGATGTTCACGCTCCAGGCTGCCTCCCCGCCGCTCGTCGTCTGCGTGATTGCCGCAGTGTCGCTGTGGTCACCGACGTCGCTGCGCCGCACGGGAAACGTCACCCTCGTCGACGGGTTGTCTTCTCGTCGTGACGTCGTGCGGCCCTCGTCGAGCCGATCGTTGTGGATCGCGGCCTGATGCCTAGAGCTTTGTCGGTCTTGATGCCGGTCCTCAATGAGCAGGCGACTGTCGCCGCCGCCGTGGCGTCCGTGTTGGCGCAACAGCGGTGCGCGCCGGAGGTGCTCGTGGTCGACGGACGTTCGGTAGATCACACTCGGCAGGAGGTGCTGGCCATGGCGGATGGCGACGATCGCGTACGGCTGCTGGACAACCCGTCGGTGATCATCCCGGCCGCCCTCAACGTCGCTCTGAGAGCCAGTCGCACCGAGTACGTCGCTCGCGTAGACGGTCACGCCGAGATCAGCCCAGACTACCTGGCGCGGGCGCTTGACCGGCTAGCTGAGGATCCTTCTCTCGGCGGAGTCGGTGGGCGTCGTCATGGAGTGGCGAAGACCAGGACGGGCCGCGCGATCGCTGCGGTGATGTCGAGCCCGCTCGGCGTCGGTAATTCGATCAACCACTATGCGACGACATACCAGTTGACCGATCACGCGTCCTTCGGCGTCTACCGGACCGCCGCCGCGCGACGGGTGGGCGGATGGGATGAGTCTTTGCCAGTGAACGAGGACGTTGACTTCGATCACCGACTGGCGCAAGCGGGCTACCGGATCGCCTATGACCCGACCATGGTGATCGATTGGCACGTTCGGGAGAGCATTGGCGCGTTGTTCCGTCAGTACCGCCGCTACGGGCGCGGAAAGGCCGCGATGGTGCGCAAGAACGGCCGTGCTGCCGTGCGCGCACGCCACCTGGTCCCGCCGATCCTGGTGGCGATGACAATCGTCGCCGTCAGCCTCGCACCGGTCTGGCCAGTGGTCCTGACCGTGCTGGCCGCCTACCTCGGCGGGACTGCTGTCGTAGGGGCCGCGACGTGGTGGCAGACGTCGAACCGCAGGCAGGCGTCGCTGGTTGCCGTACCGGCCGCTTTCGCAGCCACTCACTACGGCTGGGGACTCGGCTTCCTCGAGGGTCTGCTGCTCAGCCGCGCGCCCGCGCTGGCTAGTGGCAGCACTCGAACGGCAACCGTC
>JAKDLH010000123.1 GCA_030452945.1 Microlunatus sp.
CTCCAGATGAGTCAACGACACGACCTACGCGGGCATCTTGAATGAGTCAACGCGGTGTTGCGAGCCGTCCCTGTGGGTGGGCTAGACTCTGCGAGGCCTTCACCGAGGCCAGCGGGGTGTGGCGCAGCTTGGTAGCGCGCGTCGTTCGGGACGACGAGGTCGCAGGTTCAAATCCTGTCACCCCGACCAGCTGCTGCTCGGTGCCGACCAGATGATCAGTTCCCGACCAGATGATCAGGCCTTGGTCAAGGCATCGCCCTTGTGCATGGCCACGTGATCAGTCTTGTCACTCGTGATCTCGTACTGGGGATCGTCCTCGCTGCAGCGCCGCATGTGGCCCTTGTACTCTCCACGTCTTCGGTGTGCTGAGCGATCGTGACCCGACTGGCCGCCGCATGCCGCACGACATTGGTCAACGTCTCCTGCAGGAAGCGATGTCGGAACAGGGCAAGATCATCTGGCAACACCACGCCGTCAGCGTCGTCGGACACGGTGACTGCCAGCCCGGTGCCCTCGAAGGTCGGCGAGGGCCAGCTGGTGCTCTCGGTCGTCGACAACGGCGGCCCGGTGGGGGAGATCCGGGCTGGCTTTGGTCTGCGTTCGCTGTCTGAGCGGGCCGAGGAACTCGGTGGGCGTACCGCCGTCCAGTCCGGCCCCAGCGGGCTGGAGGTGACCGCGGTAGTGCCGGTGGCGGCGGGCGAGCGACCGTGATCGCGGTCATGCTGCCCGGCCTCGGAGTTCCACCGCACGTGCAGGGAAAGATCACCAACGGGCGGACCAACAAAGAGATCGCCGCTGATCTGGTGTTGGCCGAAGGGACCGTCAAGAACCACGTCAGCGCGTTGCTGCGGAAAGTCGGGGTTCGGGACCGGACAGCGCTGGCGCTGCTGCTCAGCCGGCTCGGTCTGTGATGGCCTCCGCCTCCTTGCCGCAGGGCGTCGCCGGCACGACGGTGCTCGCTATCATGCGCAGAAAGCTATGGAGGTGATTCGATGAGCGCCAAGTTCGCGGTCGGGGACCACGGCGACTTGGGCGGCGAGGATCCGTTCGGTCGGAGTGAGAACTGACAACGGGTCGTCTTGGGTCGGTACCGACAGCGGACGGAGCACCGAACCCGCCACCCCGCGGGTCGATCACCACGCCACCGTCGCGGACCGACGTGATCGCCTCGGCCAGGCGTTCGGGCGAGACGTCCTTGAGCAGGAAGCCGGCCGCACCGGCCCGTACGGCGTCGCGCACCAGATCGTCGTCGTCGTACGTGGTCAAGATCACCACCGGCGTGCCGGGATGCTCGGCCCGACAGCGGCGAACCAGCTCGACCCCGTCCATCCCTGGCATCCGCGCGTCGGCCAGCACCACCTCGGGATCGTGCTTGATCAGCATGGCCAACGCCTCGTGACCGTCGGCGGCCTCGGCCACGACGTCGATCCCACCGGCCGCCTCGAGGAGCAACCGGAGACCTCGACGCAACAGCTCCTGGTCATCAACCAGCATGACCGCGATCACGGTCGCTCGCCCGCCGCCACCGGCACTACCGCGGTCACCTCCAGCCCGCTGGGGCCGGACTGGACGGCGGTACGCCCACCGAGTTCCTCGGCCCGCTCAGACAGCGAACGCAGACCAAAGCCAGCCCGGATCTCCCCCACCGGGCCGCCGTTGTCGACGACCGAGAGCACCAGCTGGCCCTCGCCGACTCGCTGAGCGATCGTGACCCGACTGGCCGCCGCATGCCGCACGACATTGGTCAACGTCTCCTGCAGGAAGCGATGTCGGAACAGGGCAAGATCATCTGGCAACACCACGCCGTCAGCGTCGTCGGACACGGTGACTGCCAGCCCGGTGCCCTCGAAGGACGTCGCGAGAGCCGACAGATCGGCCTGACCACCGCCACGCATTTCGCCCGGGTGCAGCGCCCGGGCCAGCCGCCGGATCTCCCCGAGCGCGGCGGCGGCTTGCTCCCGGGCCCGGATGACCTCCGCCCAGGCGCGGTCGGGATCGCGACAGCGCATCCGCTCCGCGAACCGCAGCGACATCAAGATCACCGTGGCCTGGTGGCCGATACCGTCGTGCAGGTCCCGGGCGCTCCGCTGTCGCTCCCGCAGGGACGCCAACTCGGCCTCGATCCCCGACCGTCGCAGCACTTCGGTGGCCAGAGCCGCGTTGTTTCGACGCTGCCGATCGATCTCGGCGAACAACCAGGCGATCAGCAGTCCGAACCCGAAGACGAAAGCCGACGCCAGCACCTCGAACAGGGTCTCGAGCAGTCCTCGCCGTGTGGTGAGGAAAAGGACGGCCTGCAGTCCCAGCATGGCGGTCACCGCAATCACGCCGGCCCGGACCCCGTACGAGCGCAGCAGCATGATCAACCCGACCACGAACAAGGGCAGCGGCAGCGGTTGGTCGCCGATGAAGAACAGGCTGCCGGTGATCACGGTGAACGCGACTGCCGGGCCGCCGAGGGCTGTCCCGGTGGTTGGTGCCCGCCGCGACTCTCGCCGCCAGACCAGCCACAGCAGCACGGCGACGGTCAGACCCGCGCCATATCCGACCGTCCGCCACCAGAGCCCCGGGATCACCGCCAGCTCGATCACTCGGATGGCCGCGACCAGAACCGACACCGCGACCACCCCGTCCAGAGCGAGGGCGGCCCGATCCCGGCCTTGGGGTCGGAGCCCGAGACTGGTTGGACCGGCGGTTGGCTGAGCCGAGACGATGTGATCGGTGGCCATCAGCCCAGCGTAGGGACGCCAGCCGAGCCCGGCCCGTGCCGACCGACCGCTGATCCGACCATGACCGCGGTCATGGCTCGGCCCGCGAGGTCGTGACCGTCGGGCGACGAGCCAGACCGACAGTTGGCGCGACGCTGGGGGCATGGACAAGTTCACGAAGACCACCGATCAGGACCGCGGCGGCGCCACCGGTGCGCCTCGAGCCGAACCCACCGGCCCTACCGACCACGCCGGGCACACCGACCGGGTCAGCCAGCGGTCTCGGCGCTGGCTGCGCGTCCTCGCGATCGTCGGTCCCGTCCTGGCCCTCTACGTCGCCGCGTTTCTGCCGGCCGGTCTGTCGATGCTGCTGCCGCCGCTGAGCGGCGACGCCTCCGCCGGCGTGGTGGTCGTATTCGTCGTCGTCCAATCGCTCGTCGTCTGCCTGATCGCGATCGGTTTGTGCGCGGTCCTAGTGCGAATCCACGGTCTGCGGCTGCGGGACGCCGGATTGCGCTGGACCCGGACCAGCGGACTCAGCCTGCTGCTTGGGCTCGCCGTCGGGGCCGTCGTACTGCTCGGCGTCGGAGTGCTCCTCACCGCCGCCCAGGTGTTGCGCCCCGGTGCGGACTTCGGACTGCCGTGGTGGGCGCTGGTGTCCGCCGGGCTGGCCCAAGCGTTGTTCCTGCAGGGTTTCCCCGAGGAGCTGTTGTTCCGCGGCTACCAGATGACGGCGCTCCGGGCTCGCCCAGCGGTCGCGCTGGTCATCTCCAGCGCGGTGTTCGCGGTCATGCACCTGAGCTCTCGCGGCGGACAAGAGAACGCGCTGGAGCGGGTGCTCTACCTCGCGATGCCGTTCGGGTTCGCCATCGCTGCCGGCGCGCTGATGATTCTCACCGGTTCGCTCTGGGCCGCCGTCGGGGTGCATGCTGGTCTGCACGTCGGTTCGCTGATCGGGGTGCTCTACGGCCTCGGCAACGGTCCGCTGCTGTGGGTGCTCGGTGGCGCGCTGTACACCCTGATCGGCCTGGGGTTGCTGGCGGTCGCGCGCCGCCGCGGCCAACTCGACGGAATCTGGTCCGGTCCAGTCCGCTGAGTTGCGGGTGGGTGCGGACGGCCCGCCCAGATCTCGTTGTCGCTCGGGTTTGAGGGGGTTGCTCCATCTGCAGACCGAGCGACAACGTCAAACCCGAGCGAACGCCGGGGAGGTGTCCGTACGGTAGAGGCCGCTCGGGGGATGATGGACGATTCAGCACATCGCGTTCTGAGGGGGTAGCTGTCACCGTGCCCCGGTCCCGACGACTGGTCACCAGCCTGGGCGACCTCGCCGCGGGGGTGGTGGTGCTGGCCGCCCTACTGCTGCCCGATCGGCTGACCCGCACCGATTGGGGATCGTTCGCCGCCCTACCGATCGAGTTCGTGCTGGGTGCGGCGGTCCTGCTCGTCGTCCCCGCCCGCGTACGACGGCCACTGGCCGCCACCTTCGGGCTGGTTTTAGGGAGCCTTACCCTCCTCAAGATCATCGACATCGCCTTCTACGGCGCCCTGGCCCGTCCGTTCGATCTCGTCCTGGACTGGTCTCTCTTCCCCGGCGGCTGGGCTCTGCTGGCCGCCTCGCTGGGCCTACCACTGGCAACAACGGTGGTCGCGGCCGCCGGGCTGCTGACGGCCGCGGTGCTGGTCGGCGTCCCGTGGGCGGTGCTCCGCCTGGGCCGGATCCTGGACGGTCAGCGGACCGGTGCGGTCGCCGCGCTGGTGGTCTTGGGCGCGGCCTGGCTCACCTGTGCCTCCGCCGGGGTCCGCGCGATACCGCCCTACCCGGTCGCGGCCGACGCGAGCACCACCAAGATCGTCGCCGAGATCGGCGGCGTACGCGCCGGACTGCTCGACCAGGAGCGGTTCGCGACCGAGGTGGCTGTCGATCGGTTCCGCGACGTGCCGGCCGATCAGCTGCTCGCCAGTCTGCGGGGCACCCGCGTGGTGGTGATCTTCGTGGAGAGCTACGGACGGGTGGCCCTGGACGATCCTCAAATCTCGCCTGAGGTGATCGAGCTGCTGGACACCGGGACCGCGTCCCTGGCGGCCGTTGGCCTGCGGGCTCGGAGCGGCTATCTGACTTCACCGACCGCTGGCGGCGGCAGCTGGCTGGCTCACGCCACCCTCCAGTCCGGACTGTGGATCGACAATCAGCAGCGCTACCGCAACCTGATGGCCACCGACCGCCTGACCCTGACGCGAGCCTTCGCCGACGCCGGCTGGCACACCTTGGCGGTGATGCCTGGCACCACCACCGCCTGGCCCGACGGCGCCTTCTACGGCTACCAAGACATCTACGACGCCGCCGCACTCGGCTACGCCGGACCCGATTTCGGCTGGGCTCGGGTGCCGGATCAGTACACCCTGGCCCAGACCGATCGGCTCACCAGCGCGGTCGACGGGCGCCCGCCTAGCATGGCGGTGGTTCCGCTGGTCTCCAGCCACGCCCCGTGGACCCCGGTACCGGCGATGGTCGACCGAGCGCAACTCGGGAACGGCTCGTCGATCGCGCCGGCCGCCGGCCCGGCGGAGCCGCCGGAGGCCATCCTGACCCGGGATCGAAGCCGGGTGCGTACCGACTACCGCCGGTCGCTGGTGTACTCCCTCGACAGTGTCGTCTCCTATCTGCAACGTCCGAGGACCGATGACCTGTTGGTGATCATGGTCGGGGACCATCAACCCTCACCGGTGGTGACGGGTCCCGACGCCGGAACTGAAGTGCCGATCAGCATCGTGAGCAACAACCCGGACCTCCTGGCCCGGACGGACGGGTGGGGTTGGACCGACGGGCTCCGACCGAGCGCGGACGCCCCGGTCTGGCCGATGGACCAGGTCCGCGACCGGGTGCTGACCGTCTTTACCCCCGAACGGCACCGTTGAACTCCTGGCCTGCCGCCCGCGGTCGGAACAACGACCCACGGAGTGCTCCGGTCAGCGACCCAGGCCGTACGCACGATCGGGGACGACCCTGACCACGACACGGCGGTCCGCGACCATCGTCCGGCGGTACTCGTCCCAGTCTCGGTGCTCCCCGGACAGGCTCCGATAGATCTCGACCAGTTCGTCGACGGCGTTGTCGTGAGGTTCGGCGGCTACGTCGGACAGTTCGACGGATCCCTCCAAGACGGCGTACGACCAGAAGTCTTCGCCATCGACCTTGACCGCGGCCCACGGGCGTCGGCACAGATTCGCGTACTTGGCCCGGCCCGCCGTGGTGGAGATGCGGATGGTCCCGTTCGCGTCGACGGTGTGCAGCACGTTCGACAATTGGGGCAGTCCGTTGGTCCGCAGCGTGGTCAGGACAGACTGTGGGGTCGCGCGCGCGTAGGCCAGGGCCGTGTCGAGATCCATGTGGACACAAGGATCTGACGAGTTGGGGTATTCCCGCCGTGGCGGCTGCCACGCATGGCCGGGTGTGGTCAGCGTCGCGCGAGCAACCCGCCGATGTAGCCCAGGACACCGCCGAGCCCGATCACGATCACCCCGGAACCCAGACCGAACCCGCTGAAGATCACCGCCGCCGCCACCAGCACCGCGGCTGAGAACAGCGCCGTCCAGCGGGTCAGACGGCCGGAGCGACCGGTGAGCCCGAAGATCATCAGACCGGCGAGCACCACGAGCAGCAGGCCGACTGAGAGCAGGTCTGGCTGATTGCCGAGTTCCACGTTGAGTGCGGTTTCGAGCGCGTCATCGTCGAGCCCGAGCGCGGTCGCCGTACCTCGGCCATCGACGAATGGCAGCATCACCCCCAGCAGGATCGCCAGCCCACCCGCCAACGTGAACAGGACTCGCGCCCACGGGCGCCGGTCGCTCGTGGACAAGATGATCGACCCGGTCGTCTTCACCGAGGATCCTCCGTCGGTGGCCGCGACAGTGAAGGTGCGGGTGGTCTTCTCACCGCCGGGCGGCCGGGGCGCGGTGAACGACACCCGGCTGGTGGCAACCTGCCCGGCGGCGACGTCGAGCTGGGCCGGGCGGAAAGTGAAGGCGAGCGCGTTCTCCGGGTCGTCGCCTGTCAGTCGCACCCGGACCGGCGCGCGGCCGCGTCGGTTGTCCACGACGACCGAGGAACTCCCCCTCCGCCGGTTGGTCCGTCGTACCACGCTGGGATCGAGCTCCACGGCCAAGGTCGTCATCGGCGACGCGCTAGCGGTCTGCGCGACACTCAGCTGGGTCGTGGCCCGTCGGTGACCGTCGGTGGCGGACAGCGTGATCGTACGGGTGACCTCGGTGCCAGGATCGAGTACGGGACAGGTCAGCCCCACATCCACGTCGGTCGTTCCGCCGGGTGGGATCTGCACCTCGCGGGTGCTCCAACCGACCCGGACCACGTGCTCCGGGTCGCTGGCGTCGAGCCGTACGGTTGCCCACTGCCGCCCGGCCCGGTTGTCGATCCGCAGCTGGACGGCCGCGCGGTCGGTATCCGGCAGCCGGACCAGCGCCGGCCTCGTCGACAGCTCCACCATGGGGTCTTCGGCCACCACCGTGGTCGTCTGGACCAGGGTGGCGATCGCCTCGACCCGGCGCTGCCCCTCGGTCGCGCTCACCGTCAGCGACCGGGTCAACTCCTTGCCGGGCTGGGGCCGTGGTGCGGTCGCGACCACCCGGACGCGCGCCGAGCCACCCGGTTCCACGGTCACCTCGGCCGGGTCGAAGTGAAACGTCACGGCCAACTCTGGATCGCGGCCGGCCAGCCGCAGTCGGGCCGGCCGATTCGCCGCTCCGTTGTCCAGCACCAGTACGAACCGGCCGGTGTCGGCGTCGGTCACCCGGACGATGCTGGGCTCGGTCCGGACGGTCACGGCGGCGTCGACGACCGGTACGGTCACCGGCACCCCCACGACCTGATGCGCCGGCACCTGGGTCAGCGACCGTACGCGCAGTCGTACGGTCCCCTGCCCGGCCGCCACGAGGGTCTGCGACACGATCCGAAATCGTACGATCAGCGGCTCCTCGGCGTCGGGCAGCAGTCGCAGCTGGTCGGCCTCGACTCGTAGCCACGCCGGCGCGCCGGCCACATCGACCTCGTATCCGTCGACGATGTCGGAGAGGTTGCGGATCGACAACGCGAGCTCGACCGGCGTGCCGTCGTGCGCGACCACTACTGCGTCCGTAGGGGCGGTGACCTGCAGCACCGTCGCCGGATCCACGTCCGTCGCCTTCGCATCCGCATCCGCATCCGCATCTGGGCGAGGCTGATATCCGGTCGCTGATCGCGGTCGGAGTTCCGGTTTCGGATTGCCGTTAGCGCCGCCGGCAGGTCGAGATCCTGGGATCTTCGGAATCATCCGGGTCGCGATGAGCTGCTCATCCACGGTCGAGCGCTGCTCAGGGGTCGAGCGCTGCTCAGGGGTGGACCGGTTAGCGTCGGCGGGTGCGGCGGACGGCTCGCGGTCCCAGCCCAGGAACGTGTGGCACTGCTGGCAGAACTGGTCCTCTGCCGCATTCTCCAGTCCGCACTCCTCGCAGACGACAGCGCTCATGGTGGCCGATCCTCTCCTGCTGATGCGGGTCACAGGATCCCTTCCGGTAATAGCTCAGGTTGCGACGGTGGCGCGTGCCGACTGGCGACGCCGGGTCCGTCCTCCATACGGAGGGCTTCGACCGGTCTGTTGATACCCGTAAGTCCATCCGTGTCCCCTCTTCGCTAGGTTCTGCGCATGGGAAAGAAGAAGAAGAGCGACGGCCACAAACCGAACAAGATCTCCAACAAGGCGTACGAGACCGAGGTGTTCCGGCTCCAGTCCGAACTGGTGAAGGTGCAGGAGTGGGCTCGAGAAACCGGGGCTCGGATCGTGGTGCTCTTCGAGGGTCGCGATGCCGCCGGCAAGGGCGGCACCATCAAGCGGGTCACCGAGTATCTGAGCCCCCGCGTCGCCCGGATCGCAGCGCTGCCCACCCCGACCGAGCGGGAGAAGACCGAGTGGTACTTCCAGCGCTACATCGCCCATCTGCCCGCCGCCGGTGAGATCGCGCTGTTCGACCGCTCCTGGTACAACCGGGCCGGGGTGGAGAAGGTGATGGGCTTC
>JAKDLH010000124.1 GCA_030452945.1 Microlunatus sp.
CGGTCACGGTGACGTTTTCGACGCTGCCGGATGGTGCGGCGGCGACCGACTCGCCCCGGGGGTCGATCCGCCGACGGGGATCCTCGGCCCAAGCGAACGGGTCGAACCAGCCGCGAATGAGTCCCGGCAGCGGTGGCAACGCGGCGTAGCTGTCGTAGACCCGGCGGCGACGGCCGATCTCCTCGCGGTCCAGCACGTCGCCGGCCAGGGCTCGCAGGATCTCGTTCAGCTCGAGGAAGAAGATGTCGTCACCCAGCCCGGTCAGTTCTCCGGCGCGAACCGTGAAGCCCCGCAGCACCCAGAAGTAGCGGATCAACTCGCTGCGCGCGTGCTCGCGTTTGCGGGCGATTCGACCCCACTGATGGACCTGTCGTCGCAGCAGTTTGGCCTGCACCGGGTGCCGGCGGTGTAGCCGGGTCCAGGCCAGCTGCCGGATCTGGGCCTGCCGGGTCAACTTCTGCTCGAGGTCGGCCTGGCTGTCCGGGGGGCGCAGTGCTCGCTCGCGGGCGAGCCAGGACGGGTCCTCCCCGGAGCGGGGGCGCGAGATCTCGAACTCGTGCGGTCCTCGGTGACCGTAGGACTCGTTGAACCCCGCCTCGTCGATCGTGCCGGCATCCAGCTCCGCCAGCCCCTCGATCAGTCCCATGCTGGCCAGCTGACCCGACGAGCCACCCAGGCCTGCCGTGACGGCGTTCGCCCCGGCCGGTCCGACCAGCCCCTGCAGTCGCTTGCGCGTGCTGACGAACGACGCACCGCTGGTGCGGGTGGCGGCCGAGAGCATCAGGCTGGCCTTCCTGAACTCGGGATCCAGGGTTGCGGTCCACAGCCTGACCAGGGCGTTCGGATCGTCGATCTCGGCGATCTCCTGTCGTCGTCGGGCGCACAGCGCCGGATGGGCGGCCAGGTAGCCGTCGAGTTTGCGGACGTCTCGTTGGACCTCCGACAGCACGTGTCGCGCCATCGGGACCACCGACCTCATCACCGTCAGCCAGCCCGCCGGGACCGGGGGGATCTCGACGCCCGCGGGAATGCGGCCGAAGACCTCCTCGGTCAGAGTCCGGAAGCCGCGTTCGCTGACCCCGACCATGCCGCTCAGGGTCTTCATCACGCTCACGTTCAGGTAGATGTGGCCGCCGATCCGGCCGTACCCCACGTACGGCGGGATGGAGGCGGTCGCCATCGCGTCAGTCAAGAACACCTGGATCATCGACCAGCTGGCTGGGGTCATCACATCCGGGATGGCTTCGCCCACGTTGGTGTTGGTCCACAGGAAGTCGCCGCGATAGCTGTCGTTCCACGGGTCGGCCCGGCGGCTGGTGGTGACCGGCCGCGCCTGGAGGATGAACAGCTCACCGTCGGTTCGGCACCACTCGATGTCCATCGGCTGACCGAACAGCACCTCGATCCGCCGTCCGAGCCGGGCCAGCCGGAGCGCTTGGAGCTTGGTCAGGCTGGCTCGGTGCCGCAGGTGCTCGGGGACCGGAGCGAGGGTGCTGCCGGCGGCGGAGCGTACGGTCATCATCTCCTTGGCCGCGATCCGCTGCCGGGTCAGCCGGCCGGACCGTCGATCGATCACGAACGTGTCCGGTGTGACGTCACCTCCGACGATCGCCTCGCCCAGACCCCAGGCCGAGTTGATCGTGATGCCGCTGTCCAGGCCGGTGACCGGATCAACGGTGAACATCACCCCGGCGGCCTGGGCGTCGATCATCCGCTGGACCACGACCGCGACGGCGACGTCGCTGATTCTCCCCCGACGTTCGCGGTCAGCATGCCTCGCTCGATAGATCAGTGCTCGTGGCGACCAGGCCGAGGCCCAGCACCGACGGATGGCCCGCAGCAGCGAGGAGCGATCACCGACGTCCAGGAAGCTGTCCTGCTGGCCGGCGAAAGACCCGGTCGACAGATCCTCCGCCGTCGCCGAGGAACGCACGGCCACCCGGCCGCAACCCAACTTCGCGTAGCCGTCCCGGACCTGATTCGCCACGCTGGCTGGGATGTCACCGGCTTCGAAGCCGGTCACGATGATCGCCGACGTCTGTTCCGCCGCAGCCGGTCGGTCGGGGTCGAGACTCCTGGTCAAGCTGGTGATCACCTGACCGAGACCGTTGGCGGCGACGAAGGCCCGGTAGGCCTGCGTGGTCAGACAGAAGCCCTCGGGCACCGCGAACCCGGCCTCGGTCAGCCGGGCCAGCGACTCCCCCTTGCCGCCCAGCACCGACAGCCCGGCCGGATCGCTGAGCGGGTGGACATAGCTGCCGCAAGCCACGGTCGTCATCGTCGGCGGCTCACCCCTGCACGCGAATCCACGACCTGCTGTCCGCCGAGCGGAGCATCGCGTCGCAGATGGTTGCGGCCCGAACCC
The DNA here is from genome assembly GCA_030452945.1 of Microlunatus sp. GTDB lineage: Bacteria > Actinomycetota > Actinomycetes > Propionibacteriales > Propionibacteriaceae > Microlunatus. The sequence continues at coordinate 2,366 of JAKDLH010000124.1, forward strand.
CGTCGGCGAAGGTGGGCAGACCCTCGGGAATCTGACCGACGCCACGCTGGGCGTCGATCGCGGCGTAGGAGTCGGCCACATAGGCCTCGAAACACTGCGCATAGCCCTGGGCGTGGCCGGCCGGCAGGGTGGCCAGTCGGCGTTGCTCCGACGAGCCCTGATGGGGGTCGCGGACCAGCAGATGTGTGGCGGCGTCCCCGCCGATCCACAGCTGTTCGGGCTGCTCTTGGTCGAAGACGGCGCTGGCGTGCATACCGTCGATCTCGACCCACAGACGGTTCTTCCGGCCAGCGCTCAGCTGGCTGATCACTGCGGACCCGGCGACGTCGCCGACGGTCCGGAACATGATCAAGGCGGTGTCCTCGGTCGTCACGTCGACCAGCGGGGCGTCGGTGTCGGCCGCCGAAAAGCTGGCCGACGTCGCCGCCGGACGCTGCTTGATCGTGATCGACGTGGTCGACACCAGGTCGGCGATCCGATCGCCGGACACCCACTCCACCAGGTCGCACCAGTGCGAGCCGATGTCGCCGAAGGCTCGCGACGGACCGCCGGAAGCGGGGTCGACCCGCCACGATGTGGCTCGCGGATCGAGCAGCCAGTCCTGCAGGTAGCTGCCGTGCATCAGGTTCACCGGGCCGAACTCCTCGCTCTGCACCCGCGACCGCATCTCCCGCACCATCGGATGAAACCGGTACGCGAACGGCATCGTGTTGACGACCCCGGTCTGCTCGGCCACCGTGGCGGCGTGGCGGGCGTCGTCGAGACTGATCCCGAGCGGCTTCTCACACAAGACGTGCTTGCCGGCTTCCATCAGCTGCACCGCATACGGCACGTGAGAGGCATTCGGAGTGCAGATGTGGACCGCCTCGACGTCACTGGCGGCGACCTCGTCGATGCTGCGGTAGCCGACCTCGGCCCCCCAGACCGCGGCCACCGCTGTCGAGCGCTTCGGCGTCGAAGCGAGTACCCCGACCACGTCGGCCCCGGCCAGCATGGCGGCCCGACGGTGCACCTCCGCGATCATGCCGGCACCCAGGACCGCGACCCGACGCCGTGGTGTTGGTTTCGCCATAGAGGTCAGCCTAATGGGGTTATATCAGTGAGACGTTGACTCCGCAGACCCGGTGGGACTAGGAAGCGAGCATCCCCACGAGGATGAACAGCACGAGGAACACCAGCATGCCCAGGAGGACCAGCACGATCACCAACGCCACCACCGAGGTGCGGGGGCGGAACACCGCCACCGACGCTCCCGTGGTCAGGTTTGTCACCTTGTCCAACTGAAGCGCCCCACCGGGCGGCAGCGGCCCCGGGGCCTGGAGCAGGTCACCCTCGGCCACCATGCCCAGCAGCCGCTTCCCCCGCATCTCCACCTGCAGCACCGGCAGCGGGCGTCCGTTGGGCGCATGGCGGCGGAGCCGGTAGGTCAGCACGACCTGCTGCACCGTGTGCTCCCCGCCACCCTCGGTGCGGACGGCGACCGCGTACGCGATGCCGAGCCGCGGATCCCGGGCGGTGGCCAACGCGGCCGGGGTCGGTCCAGCATCGAAGCGCTCGGGTGGGTAGGGGTCACTCATAGCCAGATTATCGCCCACGCCGGGATCACCGGATTCGCGCGCGACTGCCAGAAAGTGGTCAGCGCCGTGCTGTTTCTGGATCTATTCCAACATCAAAAAGATCGTTGACCTCCCAGTAGTCTCTTCCGAAAATGAGATTCCAATTCCGCTCAACGGAATGCATCCCGCAAAACGGATGGGCAGGTCCGTGCTTTAGGATGCCCTGCATCTGCCCGTGCTCGGCGCCTCCGCTCGCATGTCTGCGGAGCCGCTGATCCGAACGAAATCCCACTGATCGTCGCACCACTTATCGTCGAGAAAGGTGAAGCGTATGGATGAGAACCGGGCGGCGACCCCTCAGCAGGGACCGGACCAGGCCGCGGGTGCAAATCAGCGGGAGTCCCGCGAGTCTTCGGGACACCGAGGACACAGCCCCCACCACGAAGAACATCTCGACGAGGAGCAGTTGCACCACTCGGCCACGTTGGCCGGGGTCCACGTCGACTCGGAACTGTTGGCTGCGCTCAGTCCCCGGCTCTACAACGCTGATCTCGCTCCGACCCAGCGCGTCGGGCGCCGCTGGTCCTCCTACAACATCTTCGCTTTGTGGGCCAACGACGTCCACAGTCTCGGCAACTACGCCTTCGCGATCGGACTGTTCGCCATCGGGCTCGGTGGCTGGCAGATCCTGCTGGCGTTCCTCATCGGCGCCCTGTTGCTCTTCGCTTTGCTGAGCCTGTCCGGCTTCATGGGCGAGAAAACCGGCGTCCCCTTCCCGGTCATGAGCCGAATCGCCTTCGGCATCCATGGCGCGCAGATCTCGGCCATCATCCGCGGCGGAGTCGCGATCGTGTGGTTCGGAGTCCAGACCTACCTGGCGTCGGTGGTGGCCCGCGTGCTGCTGATCGCCCTCTGGCCGTCGCTGCAGAGTCTGGACACCAACGACATCCTCGGTCTGTCGACCCTGGGCTGGCTGTCGTTCATCGGCCTGTGGATCCTCCAGGTCATCATCGTCAGCTACGGGATGGACTTGATCCGCAAGTACGAAGCCATGTCCGGCCCGATCATCCTGATCACCATGCTGGCTCTCGCCGTCTGGATCTTCGTCGAGGCGGACTTCTCGATTGCGTTCTCCACCCCAGACTCGCTGACCGGTGGCGCGATGTGGCGCCAGATCTTCGCCGGCGGCGCGCTCTGGGTCGCCATCTACGCCACCTTCGTGCTCAACTTCTGCGACTTCACCCGCAACGCCACGAGCCGGTCATCCATCACTCGAGGCAACTTCACCGGCATCCCGATCAACATGCTGTTCTTCGGGGCGATCGTGGTCGTCCTCGCGGGCGGGCAGTACAAGATCAACGGTCAGATCATCACCAGCCCGGCCGATATCGTCCAGTCCATCCCCAACACCGCGCTGCTCGTGCTCGCCAGTCTGGCGCTGATCATCTTGACCATCGCGGTGAACCTGATGGCCAACTTCGTGGCCCCGATCTACATGCTGGCCAACTTGTTTCCCCGGTATCTCAACTTTCGTCGGGCCGGCTGGGTCAGCGCGATCATCGGTCTGATCATCCTGCCGTGGAATCTCTACAACTCACCCGTGGTGATCGAGTACTTCCTCGGCGGACTCGGCGCGGTCCTGGGACCGCTCTTCGGGGTGATCATGGCCGACTACTGGTTGATTCGGAAGGCTCAGATCAACGTGCCCGACCTGTACATGGAAGAGGAGACGGCGGACTACCACTATCGCGGCGGCTTCCACACCCGAGCCATCGTTGCTCTAATCCCCGCGTCGGTGATCGCGATCGTCTTGGCGTTGGTGCCGACCTTCCACGTGATCAGCCCCTTCTCCTGGTTCTTCGGGGCCGGGCTGGGAGCCATCTTCTACCTCCTGATCGTGCGCCGTCGATCACTGTCGATCACCGACGTCTCGGGTGAATCGATCGCGGTGCCCAGCGTCCACTGACCTCACCCCCTATTCAGATCGGAAGCACTGACATGCGCATCCTGGTGGTCAACGTCAACACCACCGAGTCCATGACCGAGGGCATCGGGCGTACGGCTCGCTCAGTCGCCGGACCCGGCACCGAGATCGTTGCTCTCACGCCCCTCTTCGGAGCTGACTCGGTCGAGGGGAATTACGAGAGCTACCTGGCCGCGATCGCGGTGATGGAGACCGTACGTCGCTACGAGCAGCCGTTCGACGCCGTCATCCAGGCCGGGTACGGCGAGCACGGCCGCGAGGGGCTGCAGGAATTGCTCGACGTGCCGGTCGTCGACATCACCGAGGCTGCGGCGAGTACAGCCCAGTTCCTCGGTCACAAATACTCAGTAGTGACCACGCTGGACCGCGCCGTGCCGCTGATCGAGGACCGGCTCAAGCTCGCCGGACTCGACGCGAGATGCGCTTCGGTCCGGGCCAGCGGGCTCGGCGTGCTGGAGTTGGAAGCCGACCCGCACGCGGCGGTGGAGGCCATCGCCGCCGAATCCGTCCGGGCGGTCCAAGAAGACCACGCCGAGGTCATCTGCCTGGGCTGCGGCGGCATGGCCGAACTCAACGAACGCGTCAAGGCTCGCACCGGGGTCCCGATCGTCGACGGAGTGGCCGCGGCGGTCACCATCGCCGAGTCGCTGGTGCGGTTGGGACTGACTACGTCGAAGGTCCGCACCTATGCACCACCTCGGCCGAAGTCCTTCAAGGACTGGCCACCCCGGGGCTGAGGGCGGTTCGACGGCTCAACCAGACGTGTTGCTGGGCCGGATCGCGGGGGCGACCCCGATCACCCGACGTCGGGCGAGACGGTTTACCAGGGTCGAGAGAACGTAGTAGTAGCCGTAGGAGACGACCACCGTGTGCACCAGCCCGAGGCGGAAGCGGCGCGACGACGTGTCGACTACGTTGCCGGCGTCCCACACGACCTGTCCGCTGAGTACCAGCCGGCGCAGCAGGTCGACCTCGTCCCCGCCCTGGGTCAAGGTGGTGTCGTAGCCGACGAATCCCGTGCGTCGGAACGCGAGATTGGTCGCGGTCACGTAGCTCGGTCGACCGAGCAGCCGCGCCGCCGAACCGACCACGCCGAAACCGATCGCTGGGAACACCTTCCCCCACCACGGCGGATCGGCGTACCGGCACGGCCCGGCCACCGCCACTGCCTCCGGGTGCGTCTGGAACCGCCGGTCGATGCGTCGCAGCCAGTCGGCCGGATGGGTGGTGTCGGCGTCGGTGGACACCACGATTTCGCCGTGGGCTGCGTCCACTCCGGTCTGGCGGGCATTGCAGACTCCACGAACCGGCTCGACCACGACGCGGGCACCGTGCGCCGCCGCCACCGCCGCCGTCGCGTCCCGACTTCCGTTGTCCACCACGATGACCTCGAATCCGCCGTCGAGGTCCTGACGCCGCAGAGAGTCCAGCGTGGCCGGCAAGGACGCCGCCTCGTTGTAGGCCGGCACCACCACCGAGAACCTCACCGCTCCTCCATCGCCGCGGTCAGCGACCCCGTGGCCGGCTGGGAGGTCGACAGCGGGCGGCGCCGTACCCCGAGCAGCATCGCGGCGGCCACGAGCGCGACCATGGCCAGACCGGCGAAAGCGCCACCGAACGTCGTCATCGGGTCCGACCCGGCGGACAGGCCTGCGCTGACCAGACCGCCGACCAGCGCCGAGCCCAGCAGGACACCGACCTCGCGGGAGAAGCCGTTCAGCGCGGTCGCAGCCCCGACCCGCTCCTGGCTCACGGTGTTCTGCACCATCACCACCAGCACCTCCCATGCCAGACCGATACCCAGTCCCAGCAGCACGAAGCAGCCGCCGACCACAGGCACCGAGACCCCGCCCGGCAGCTGAGACAACAGGGCGAGAGCGGCGGCGGCAAGCACCGCGCCGGTGATCGGCAGCGGACGATAGACCCCGGTCCGGCTCACCACACGGGCCGATCCCAAAGTGCCGACCGCCAACCCGGCCACCAGGGTGAGCATCCACAGGCCCGCCTCGGCCGGGCTGAGCCCCAGACTCAGCTGGAGATAGGTCGGCAGGTAGCCGACCGACCCGAACATGGCCAGGCCCAACACCAGCCCGGCGACGGCCACGAGGGCGAATGTCCGGTCGGCGAACAGCCGGATCGGGAGCAGGTCCGCCGCCCGCACCGGCGGCAGCGGGTAGCTGACCTCGGGGCGAGGCAGCAGGCGGCGGCAGGCGATCAGCGCGATCACCCCGACCGGCAGGTTGATCCAGAAGATCCAGCGCCACCCGGGCCCCTCGGCGAGCCAGCCGCCGATCAGGGGTCCGCCGAGAGCACCGGCGGCGAAGACTGCCCCGATGACGCTCATCACCGGAGCCCGGTCCCGCACCGGCAGCACGTCGGCGACCGAGGCCTGCACCAGCACCAGCATCCCGCCGGCACCCAGACCCTGCACGACCCGAGCCAGGATCAGCACCGCCATGTCCGAGGCCAGCCCGCCGAGCACCGACCCGATCATGATCGCCAGCAGCGCGCCGATGATCACCGGCCGTCGACCGTGCCGGTCGCCGAGCGCGCCGTACAAGGGCAGCACGGCGGTAGCCGCAAGCAGGTACGAGGTGTTGACCCACATCAGATTTCCGACCCCGTCGAGATCGGCCACGATGCTCGGCAGCGCCGCCGCCACCATCGACTGATCGAGTTCGGACAGCAGCAGCCCCGCCATCAGCGCGCCGATCAGCGGGACCAGCCGGCGCTCGCTCAGCAGTCGCCACTCAGCCATAGGGCTCCACCCCCAGCAGCCGGTCGACCGTGGTAAACGAGTAGCCCTCGGACCGCAGTGCGGTGACGCTGGAGCCGACCGCCACGGCGCTGTTGCGCC
>JAKDLH010000473.1 GCA_030452945.1 Microlunatus sp.
GCGCGATTGCACGGTCGGTATTGATGACCAACCGGGCCGCCTCCCGCCGATAAGCGGCTCTTCGATCTTGAGCGGGGTGGCCGGAGTCTGATGGTCGTGTCGTAGACGCGGTTGGGCTCGTGGCCCCGCCATGCTGTTGGTCTCTCACAACGCACCAGCAGATGAGGCCACGAGCATGACGGATGTTACGTCACCCTGCCCACCCGAAGTGTCGCCTGCAGTGTTGTCCGACAGCGCGGCAGTGTTGTTCGGACTCGAGGACCAGTTCAGCGTCTTGGACGTCGAACGCGTCGATTCCACGATCGTGAAGGTGGTGGTCGAGGTGACCGCCCGCGAGGGTCCGTGCCCGGGGTGTGGCGTGCTGACCTCAGCGGTGAAGGAACGACCGGCGGCTCGGCTGAAGGACCTGCCCGCCTTGGGGCAGCGAGTGGAGCTGTGGTGGCGCAAACGCCGCCTCCTGTGCCGGGAGAAGCTGTGTCCGCGGCGTTCGTTCACCCAGGCCTGCGAGGCGGTGCGACCCCGCGGTCGGATCACCGAACGACTCCGCGACGGGCTCGCCACGGCGATCGCCGGCTCGAACCGGGCCGTGTCCGATGTCGCCGCCGAGTACGGCGTGTCGTGGCCGACCGCGCACCGGGCCCTGATCGGCTCGGCGGCCCGCTGGCTACCCGAACCGACCCCGACGACGGTGCTCGGGATCGATGAGACCCGGTTCCGGACGGTCCGTTGGATTCTGGACGGCATCACCTGGAAACGGTCCGATCCGTGGCTGACGTCGTTCGTCGACTGCTCGGCCGATGGGCCGGGATCGCTGCTGGGGTTGGCTCCTGGCCGCACCGGTGGCTGCGTCAAAGAGTGGCTGGCCGCACAGACCCCCCAGTTCCGGGACGCTATCGCCACGGTGGTGATCGATCCGTCCGCGCCGTATGCGTCCGGGATCCGGGCGGCGCTGCCGGATGCGGTGATCGCGGTCGACAAGTGGCATCTGGTCGCCCTGGCGCACACCATGGTCACCGAGGTCCGCCAACGCGTGACCCGCGCACAGTTGGGTCGGCGCGGCACCACCGCTGATCCGGTGTGGGTGAACCGGCGGATGCTGCTCACCGGCGCGGAGCACCTGTCGGCCAAGCAGTGGCAGCGGCTGTGGGCCGGCTTCGACGAGCACAACGACCCGACCCAGGAGATCCAGGCGGCGTGGGCGGTCAAAGAACGACTCAGGATGCTGCTGAGACAGACCGAGCCGTCGAAGATCCGGTGGGCGCTGGCCGACTTCTACGAGACCGTGATCGACGCCCACCTGCCCGAAGCGACCCGGCTCGCCGGCACGATCGAACGCTGGTGGCCGGCCGTGCTGGTCGCGCTCACCACAGGGATCACGAATGCTCGGACCGAAGGCTTCAACCGGATCATCAAACAGACCAAACGGGTCGGCTGTGGCTTCCGGAACATGATCAACTATCAGCGTCGTATCCTGGCCCACATCGCGGTCACCCGACCCCGATGGTCAGCAGCATGAGCAGGCGGCACCCCGCTCAAACTCGTAGAGCCAGTTATCGTGTCCAGTGAAATCAGTAGGTTGTACAATCCGCTCGAGGCTTGGAAATCAGCGGCCATCTTGGCTTCCTGGGCTGTGGGGTTCGGATCCCCGTTTTTCTACTCCGCAAACTACTTGACCCCTCGCATCGACC
>JAKDLH010000125.1 GCA_030452945.1 Microlunatus sp.
GTGACGGTGACCGGAGCTGCCAGTCTGGCCAGGATCCGGTGCCGGGCGGCGTGAGCGAGCACCGCCGTCGGGAGGCTGGTGTCATCGATCGCGCGTCGGTCGGTACCCAGGAGAGCCGTGGTCACCGTCTGCGCCCACCTCATCGACGTCGGGTCGACCTCGAGTGCGCCGCTGGTCATCGGCTGGCCCCCGTCATCGACGTCGCGACCGGTTCGTAGCGCCGACCGCGAGCGTCCGGCAGGACGGCCAGCGGCCGAAGTCCGCGACCGTCGTACTCCCCCATCAGCTCGATCGATTCGCCCCCGGACTGGGCGATGAGTGGCCACCCGTCGCTGACGTCGAGGAGTGGGACTACTGCCCCAAAGAGATCGCGGATCCGCCAGCCGGCACCGCCGCGCGGGGCCTGCGGGATCCCCCTCAACACGACCGGGAGCCGGCTGGCCCAGGGGTCGACGGCGAGCAGGGCGGCGAACTCCTCGCCGACACCGACCAGATCGTCGCCGTGCCAGGTCCGAGCCAGCAGCTCGGCGTCGCCCGGCCGATCCACCCGCACGGCCACGTCGGCTGGCTGGACCTGCGGAAGTGGTGGTTCGATCAGGGCGCGGTACTGGCCCGAGCCCGGATAGAAGTGGGCCGGGCAGGCATAGACCCCGCTCGGTTGGATGGAGGTGTCCAGCTCCCGACCGGGCGGGGCGAAGGTGAGCCACATAGCCCAGCGGCCGGTGTCCAGTCCGCGTAGCCACACCCGACGGCTGGTGAGTTGGTAGGCGACCTCGTCGACGGCCGCCAACGCCCACCACCGGTCGGTCACCGCGGGCCGCGTTCGCACCTGTTCCTTGGACACCGGATAGCCCACCCGAGAGCAGATCGTGGCCGCCAGGTCGTCCGGTAGCCGGTCCAGCCGCCGGTGAGCCTCGGTCAGCAGGTACAGCCCACCGAGCACGGTGAGGGTCCGCTCCGGCCAGTCGGTCGCGGTCAGCTCGGCGGGCATCGACCGGAGAACTCCGGCCACCCCAGGTGCCTGGGCGTCGACCATCCGGGCGGCGACCGTGTCGAAGTGCCCGTAACCGGCCTGCGGTAAAGCGGCCAGCCCGGCCCGGACCTGGTCGACGAGCCAGATCTGCAACTCAGCCAGGCCAGCGGTCACCTTCTCGTGCCGCGCCTGTGCCCGCTTGGCCGCCGCCGGATCGGACCGACCGTCAGCGGGGTGGACTGGCTCCGTCCGCGGGGGGTGGGCCGATGCCGACATAGCTGCCAGCGTAGACAGCCGGTCCGACAATGCCGGACCGGCTGTCGGCCGCAGGCGTCACGAACGGCTGTCCTACGCGTCACCGCCGACGTTGCCGGTGGTGCCGGCGTTGACGTCTAGCAGCTGGTACTTCTCGGCGGCTTCCTTCGGCGCGCTGGAGGGCACGTCACCGGCGGCGGCGAGCTCCTGCAGCGCCCGGACCACCATCGAGTGGACGTCGATATGGAAAAAGCGGCGGGCCGCCGCCCGAGTGTCAGAGAAGCCGTGGTCGTCCGCGCCGAGGGTGGCGAACGCGTTCGGCAGGAACTGTCGGATCTGGTCCGGCACCGCCGACATGTAGTCGGTGGAGGCGATGATCGGTCCTTCGGCGTCGGCGAGCTTGCGGGTCACGTACGGCACCTGCGCCTGCTCGTCGGGATACAGGAAGTTGTGCTTCTCGGCGTCCAAGCCGTCGCGCCGCAGTTCGACCCACGAGGTGACCGACCAGACGTCCGCGCTGACCCCCCACTCGGATTCGAGGATGGAGGCGGCCTCCAGGGCCCAAGGCACCGAGACACCTGACCCCAGCAACTGCACCTTCGGACCGGAGTCCCCGCCACTGTGCAGTCTGTGGATGCCCTTGACGATGCCTTCGGCGTCCACGTCATCCGGCTCGGCCGGATGCAGCATCGGCTCGTTGTAGACGGTCAGGTAGTACATCCAGTTGCGGTCGGTGGAGTCCGGGCCGTACATCTGCTCCAAGCCGGCCTCGACGATGTAGGCGATCTCGTATCCGTAGGCCGGGTCGTAGACCTTCATCCCCGGGTTGGTGGAAGCCAGCAGTGGAGAGTGACCGTCGGCGTGCTGCAGCCCCTCACCGGTCAGCGTGGTGCGTCCGGCGGTGGCGGCGATGATGAAGCCGCGGGCCATCTGATCCATCGCGGCCCACATGGCGTCACCGGTGCGCTGCAACCCGAACATCGAGTAGAAGAGGTAGACCGGGATCATCGGTTCGCTCTGAGTGGCGTAGCTGGTACCGACGGCAGTGAACGCCGCGAACGAGCCAGCCTCGTTGATGCCGGTGTGCAGCAACTGGCCGTGGGTCGATTCCTTGTAGGCCAAGAACAGTTCGCGATCCACCGCGGTGTAGTTCTGCCCGTGCGGGTTGTAGATCTTGGCGGTCGGGAAGAACGAGTCCATGCCGAAGGTGCGGGCCTCGTCCGGGACGATCGGGACCACCCGCTCGCCAAGACCCTTATCCCGCATCAGATCGCGCAGCAGTCGAACGAAGGCCATCGTGGTGGCCGCCTGCTGCTTGCCGGACCCCTTCTTGGCGTTAGCGTAGGCCTTGCTGTCCGGCAGAGTGATCGTCTTGGGACTATTTCGCCGCTCCGGCACCCAACCGCCCAACTCGCGGCGGCGTTCCAGCAGGTACTGGATCTCCTCGGAGTCCGCGCCTGGATGGTAGTAGGGCACTCCGTACGGGTCCGACTCGATCTGAGAGTCGCTGATCGGGATGTGCATCAGATCGCGGAAGACTTTCAAGTCGTCCACGGTGAGCTTCTTCATCTGGTGGGTGGCGTTACGGGCCTCGAAGTTGGCGCCGAGGCCGTAGCCCTTGACCGTCTTGGCCAGCACCACGGTGGGCTTGCCGTTGCGGACCGTGGCCGCGTGATATGCCGCATAGACCTTGCGGTAGTCGTGCCCGCCCCGCTTCATGTTCCAGATGTCGGCGTCGGACATATCCTTCACCAACAGCTTGCTTGCGGTGCTCCGACCGAAAAAGTGCTCGCGGATGTAGCCACCCGACTCGCCCTTGTAGGTCTGGAAATCCCCGTCCAACGTCTCGTTCATGATCCGAACCAGGTCGCCGGTGGTGTCGTTGGCGAACAGCCGGTCCCACTCCCGACCCCACAGGACCTTGATCACGTTCCAGCCGGCGCCGCGGAAGAACGATTCGAGTTCCTGGACGATCTTCCCGTTGCCCCGGACCGGGCCGTCGAGCCGCTGCAGGTTGCAGTTGATGACGAATGTCAAATTGTCCAGCCCGTCGTTGGCGGCGAGCTGCAGCACACCACGCGACTCCGGCTCGTCCATCTCACCGTCACCCAAGAAGGCCCAGACGTGCTGATCGGAGGTGTCCTTGATCCCGCGGTCCCGCAGATAGCGGTTGAACTGCGCCTGGTAGATCGCGTTCATCGGGCCGATGCCCATCGACACGGTCGGGAACTGCCAGAACCCTGGCATGCACCGCGGGTGCGGGTAGGACGGCAAGGCATGTGGAGCCTTTGACTTCTCCTGGCGGAACCCGTTCAGGTCCTCCTCGCTCAACCGGCCCTCGAGGTAGGCCCGGGCGTACATGCCTGGCGACGCGTGGCCCTGGAAGAAAACTTGGTCTCCACCGCCCGGATGGTCCGGCCCGCGGAAGAAGTGATTCAGACCGACCTCGTAGAGGGTGGCCGCGCCGGCGTAGGTGGAAATGTGACCGCCCACCCCGATGTCGGGCCGCTGGGCCCGGTGCACCAAGATGGCCGCGTTCCAGCGGATCAGACTGCGATAGCGCCGTTCGATTTCCTCGTTGCCCGCGAACTCAGGCTCCTCGGAGAGGGGGATGCTGTTGACGTAGTCGGTAACCATGGCTGGTGCCGTAGCACCGCTGGCGACGCCGGATCGGTGACTGAGCGCCTGCAGGATCTCCCGGGCTCGGTCCCGTCCGCGGGCCTTGACCAGGCCGTCGTAGGACTCCAGCCACTCGGCCGTCTCCTCCGGATCAACGTCCCTGCTTTTGTCCACGCTCATCAGTCCTGTGTCCTCCTCTTGTGGGGCCCGGGGTAGCGAGCCGACTCCGCGGATCGAGGTTCGGGTGTCGATGTCCACGATCCCTCAGCGACCAAGACCGAGCCTAGCGGCGTGCTCGCCGGAGCAACACACCACCAGGCTCGGTCCTGGACACCATCTAGCTCAACGGGCTGCCGGTCAGTGTCCGCTGTCGGCGCTCGGACACACCTTCACGTCGACCACGCCGCCGTTGCTGTCGCGAACCGGGACGGGACGGCCGTCGGCGTCCACGATCCGGCCGTCGACCACTCGGTCGCCCTCCCTCATCTGAGCAGCAGCGGCACGTGATAATGCGCCTGCCCGGCGACGGCAGTGAAGTCGACGACCACCCGCGGGTAGAAGGTGGTGACTCCTCGACCGGCAAAGTAGGCGCCGGTGCCGAACTCGATCCGGTAGTCACCGGCGTCGAGGACTTCCGGCCCCAGGTCGGGAACCCGTCCGTCGTCATTGGTTGTGGCGGTGGCGATCGTCTCACCCTGCCCAGTCAGCAGGGAGATGTCGATGCCGGAAGCCGGGATGCCAGCACTGGCATCGAGAACGTGCGCGGTGACGTAACTCATATGCGTCCTTTTCAATTCCGTAAGATGGAATCAAACTTCCGTTATCGGTAGTCTCCTACCTTCCTGCGGAGTTGTCAACTGGAATCGTTCCAGTTTCTTCGAAGTGGCGTCAGGTCCTCGCCCTCTCCTCACTCTGGACTCCGATCCGTACGGTGACAAGGGGGCTGCACCGCCTTCCGTGTTCGACTCAGATCAAACGAATTGGCGCGACAGCACCGCATGGCGGTTGACGTCCTTGTAGAGCAGATAGCGGAAGCGGCCCGGGCCGCCGGCGTAGCAGGCCTGCGGACAGAAGGCGCGCAGCCACATGAAGTCGCCCTCCTGCACCTCGACCCAGTCCTGGTTCAGCCGATAGACCGCCTTGCCCTCCAACACGTACAACCCGTGTTCCATCACGTGCGTCTCCGCGAAGGGGATGACCGCGCCCGGCAAGAAGGTGACGATGTTGACGTGCATGTCGTGGCTGATGTCGGCTGGGTCGGTGAACCGATGGGTGACCCAGCGACCGTCGGTGCCGGGCATCTCGCCCGGGACGACGTCTCGTTCATTGGTGACGAAGGCCGCAGGTGCCGCCAAGCCCTCCACCGCCTGATAAGCCTTGCGGACCCAGTGGAATCGCACCGGCCCCGAGCCCTCGTTGTGCACGGTGAAGTCGGTCGACGGCGGCAGGAACGCGTAACCGCCCGGGTCCAGCAGGTGGGACTCATCATTGATGGTCAGACTCAGCTGCCCCTCGACCACGAAAATCACCCCTTCTGCTCCGGGGTCGAGTTCGGGACGGTCGCTGCCGCCACCGGGCGCGACCTCGACGATGTACTGCGAGAACGTTTCCGCGAACCCGGACAACGGCCGGGCGATCACCCACAGGCGGGTGTCGTGCCAAAACGGCAGGTTGCTGGTGACGATGTCGCGCATGACCCCGCGGGGCAGCACGGCGTAGGCCTCGGTGAACATGGCGCGGTCGGTAAGCAGGTCGGTCTGCGGCGGGTGGCCGCCGAGCGCGGCGTAGTAGCCGCTGTCGTTGGTCGCAGAACTGTGGGTGGTGGTCACGACATCACTTCCTGGGTCTGGTGAGGGGAGTTGCGCAGGTAGCGGCCCTCAGTCGGTGGGCACGACATTCTCGGTATCGGACTTGGGCCGAGACAGCAGTTCAAGCCGGGCGGCGTCCAGGCCCACGGCCGAAATCACCTCGGCCTCGGTGACGGCGCCGCAGGCGTAGCCGCGGTAGAGGTAGCGGGCCAGGGCTCGCGCCGTGGCTGGTTCATCCAGAACGCCTCCCCCGGTCTTGGTCAGGTAGGCCCGCAACCGCCCGGCCGCCCGGCCGAAACCTTCGCGGTAGAAGGCGATAGTGGCGATGAACCGGGTGGGCAGCTGGGCCGGGTGCAAGTCCCAGCCCTGGTAGATCGCTCGTTCCAGCGAGCGACGAATCAGACGATAGTGCAGGCGCCAGGCGGACAGGATCTGCTCGGCGGTGCCGACCGGCAAGATATTGGTGGATCCGTCCGACAGGTGCACTCCCGTGCCCGCCACCGCCACCTGCATCACGTCCTTGGCGTAGTCGGCGACCGGGTGCTCCATCGACTGGTATTCCGCGGCGACGCCCAGCGAGGCGCTGTAGTCGTAGGTGCCGTAGTGCAGCGAGGTCACCCGGCCAGAGCCGGCGTGGAGGGCGGCGGCGACCAGCGCTCGCCCGTCGGGGCCCACGATGAGCTGTGGGGTCTCGACCTGGATTTCGAAGCCGAGCCGGCCGGACGGCAGTCCGGCGACAGCCTCGTACGCCTCGCACGCGGCCACCATGGCCTCGACCTGACTGACCGTGCTGACCTTGGGAAAGGTGATGACCAGTCCGTCGGGCAGGCTGCCGTGCTGTTCCAGCACGGTGGTCAAGAACAGATCGAGGGTGCGCACCCCGCGCCGACGGGTTGGCTCCTCGAAGCACTTGAACCGCAGACCGACGAAAGCCGGCGTGGCGTCTGCGGCCAGCGCGCGGCACAACTCGGTGGCCGCGGCCACCACGGCGGTGTCCTCTTCCGGGTCGGGATGCGACCCGTAGCCGTCCTCGAAGTCCAGTCGCAGGTCCTCGATCGGCTCGCTGGCCAACTTGGCCTCGGCCCGCTCGGCCACGGCGTCGACGAGGTCGTCGGCCACCCCGACCGCGCGAGTGAGCCAGGCCCAGCCCCCCTGCTCGGCGACCAGGGCGGCAGCCTCTGCTCCCCATCGCTGGGGCAGGTCCAGGGTGTAGCGGTCACCAGGGACGTAGACGGTGTGCACCGGTTGGCGGCGACCCTCCTCGCCCGGATAGGCCCGGGCCAGGAAGTCGTCGGTGGCCGCCAGTCGGCCATCTAGATCGGTAAGAAAGCCCTCGGCCAGCCGAGGTTGGGCCGGCACGCTCACTTGACCACCAACTCGTATGCGGGCAGGGTCAAGAAGTCGGTGAAGTCGTCGGTCAGCACCAGGTCGGCGATCAGTTGCTTGGCCGGCAGGTAGTACTTCTCGAACAACTGGGCATCGACCTGGGACCGCAGACCCTCGGTCTCCTCGTCGAGAATCCGGCTGACCAGTTCTCGGGTGACGGTCTCGCCACTGTCGGCGAGTTCGACCCCGTTCTTGATCTGCTGCCACACCTGGGACCGGGAGATCTCCGCCGTGGCGGCGTCCTCCATCAAGTTGTGGATGCCGACGGCGCCGCTACCAGCGATCCAGGAGGCGGTGTAGGCAACCGCCACTTCGAGGTTGCTGCGCAGGCCGGACTCGGTGTTGCTGCCTTCAGCCGACGTGATCGCGAGCAGGTCGGCCGGGGTGACCTCAACATCCGGGCGCTGCCGATCGATCTGATTGGGCGCGGAGCCCAACACCTCGTCGAAGACCTCCTGACAGACGGGCACCAAATCGGGATGCGCGACCCAGGACCCGTCGAATCCGTCGCCGGCTTCTCGGGTCTTGTCGGCCTTCACCTTGGCGAAGGCCACCTTGTTGACCTCGGCGTCCTTCCGGCTCGGGATGAAGGCAGCCATCCCTCCCATGGCGAAAGCACCCCGCTTGTGACAGGTCTTCACCAGCAACTCGGTGTAGGCCCGCATGAACGGCGCCGTCATGGTGATATCGCCTCGGTCCACCAGCACGAAATCGTCGCCGGCATCCCGGAAGTACTTGATCACGCTGAACAGGTAGTCCCAGCGGCCGGCGTTCAGCCCGGACGCGTGCTCCCGCAACTCGTAGAGGATCTCCTCCATCTCGAACGCGGCCGGGATGGTCTCAATCAGCACCGTGGCGCGGACGGTGCCATGCGGGATCCCCAACTCCGCTTCGGCGAAGGTGAACACGTCGTTCCACAGCCTCGCCTCGAGATGGCTCTCCATCTTCGGTAGGTAGTAGTACGGCCCCTGCCCGTTGTCGATCAGTGTCTGGGCCAGGTGGAAGAAGTGCAGTCCGAAGTCGACCAGGCCCCCGACACCGTCCCGGCCATCAACGCGAACGTGGACCTCCGGAAAGTGCCACCCCCTCGGCCGCATGACCACCACGGCCAGCGGAGCGTCGGTGCGCAACGCGTACGACTTGCCGTCGGCCTGCTCGAAGGCCAGCGTCCCGTTGGCCGCATCGCGCAGATTGAGCAACGCGTCGATCACGTTCGGCCAAGTGGGACAGCTGGCGTCCTCCAGGTCGGCCAGCCAGACCTTGGCGCCGGAGTTGAGGGCATTGATCGCCATCTTGGCCGGGGTGGCGGGACCGGTCATCTCGACCCGGCGGTCCTGCAGCGCCAGCGGCGCCGGCGCGACCTGCCAGTCACCGGAGCGGATGTCGGCGGTCTCGGGCAGGAAGTCCAGGGATCTCGTCGCTGCTGCCTGCTCCCGCTTCTCCACCCGGGCATCGAGCAACTCGTCGCGACGGGTGGCGAAGCGGGTGTGCAGGGCTTCGACGAAGGCGAGCGCTTCGTCGGTGAGGATCTCCTCGGCGCGGTCGATCGGATGCCGGTCGGTGATCTCGATGCTCATCAGTCGTCCTCTTTCGGTCTTGGGGGATGTCTCATGGTGCTCGACTACGAATGGGCTGGCTATGAGTGGGCTTGGGC
>JAKDLH010000126.1 GCA_030452945.1 Microlunatus sp.
ACGACGCTGAGCTGACCGACCGACGACCCTGAGCTGACCGACGACCCTGGGTCCGCGGAGGTCGCCGATGCCACCGACGAGTCCCAGCCCGCCGATGCCACACGGTCCGCCGACAGACCCGAGTCGTCGGACGCCGACAAGACCACTCTGGAGAAGTCTCAAGATTCGATCGACGAGGGTTGGAGAGCGGTCGCGGACGTGACCAAGACCGCCTTCGTGGGCGAGGAGGCGACCGGAGCGGGTGACCTGCCGGCCTTCGCGGACAGCGTGGCAGACGCCGAGCAGCCCGAGCCGTCGGATCAAACGGAACACATCGCGGATGAGGAGCCGTCGGGTCGGTAGATCGTTGGGCGTACTCCCCTGACCTTTCCGGACGATCGCGCCGGCCGCGTACGGATACTAGGGTTTGGAGACTTCGTAGCCTTCGTCCACATCCCGCTCGCCCGCCGCATCGACATCAGCGGCGGTAGCGCCGGGTGACGAACTCGCATCCCCACTCGCACCCGCAGCTGACGGTTCCACGATGCTCTGACCGCGGCGGCGGGCGATCAGACCGGCGATCTCGTCGGCGAGCAGGCGGCGTTCAGCATGTTGCATCAACCCGTGTTCGTGCAGCAAGACCTTTGCGGTCGCGACGACGAGCGCGATCATGACGAAGCTGAAGGGCAAAGCCAACAGGATCGCCGCCGTCTGGACGACACTCAGTCCACCTCCACCGGCAAGCAGCAAGGCGATCGCGACAGCGCCCTCGAGCAGCGCCCACATCATCCGGCTCCACACCGGCGGCTTCGGGTTTCCACCGCTGGCCAGCATGTCGATGACGTAGGAGCCTGAGTCGGAGCTGGTGACGAAGAAGATGACGACCAGGATGATGGCGATCACGCTGAGCAGGCTGGACAAGGGCAGCTTGTCGAGCATCTGGAACAGAGCGGTCGTGGTGTCGACCACGCCGTCTGGGCCGATCAGCCCGCCGCCACCGAACACCTGCTGCCACAAGGCCGTGCCGCCGAAGATCGAGAACCACACGAAGTTCACTGCCGTCGGCACGAACAACACTCCGGTGACGAACTCACGAACGGTGCGGCCGCGGGAGATTCGGGCGATAAACACCCCGACGAACGGCGCCCAACTCATCCACCAGCCCCAGTAGAACGTCGTCCAGCTGGAGACCCACGCCTTCCCGTCGTCGCCCTCGAAGGTGAGGGTCCGGAAGGCCAGCCGGAAGAAGTTCTGGACGTAGCTGCCGACGGAGGAGACGAGGTCACCGAGCAGGAAGACGGTCGGGCCCAGGATCAGCACGGTCAGCATCAGTACGCCAGCGAGCCCCATGTTGAGGTTGGACAAGATCTTGATGCCCTTGTCGATGCCGGTGACGACCGAGACGGTGGCGATGCCGGTGATCACGATGACCAGAACCACGAGCAGGACGTTGCTGACGTCGTTGACCAAGCCCAGCGAGGCGAGGCCGGCCCCGACTTGGGAGACGCCGAAGCCGAGAGAGGTGGCCACCCCGAACAGCGTGCCCACGACGGCGATGACGTCGATCGTGTCGCCGATCCAACCGTGGATGCGCTTGCCGAAGAGCGGCTCGAGCGCCCAGCGGATTGAGACCGGTCGGCCTCGGCGATGCACGGCGTAGGCGACCGCCAGCCCGACCACCACGTAGATGGCCCAGGCGCTCAGCCCCCAGTGCAAGAAGGTGACATTCATCGCCGCGCTGGCGCGGTCGCCAACCGTGTCGCCGGTCCCCGGAGGTGGCGACGCGAAGTGGCTGAGTGGTTCAGCCACACCCCAGAAGACCAGGCCGATCCCCATACCGGCGGCGAACAGCATCGCGAACCAGGCTCGCAGGCTGTATTCGGGCTTGTCGTCGTCCTTGCCGAGGACGATTCTTCCCATCGGGGAGAACGCCACCCACAACGCGAAGATGACGAAACCGGTGACGATGAGGATGTAGTACCAGCCGAGTTCACCGATCACGACGCTGCTCAAGGTGTCGAAGACGTTGCCCATCGTCTTAGGTGCGGCCAGGGCGAGGACCACGAAGGCGACGATGATGGTGGCGGCCGGCCAGAACACTCGCGGTGCGGTGATCCTTCGACCGTCGCGCGGCGGCTCGGCTGGGTCTGGCTCGGAGGTCTGGGTGCGGGCGGACTCGGGATCAGACACGGCCTAGTTCCTTTGATCGGGGGCGGGGCCACCGTAAGCCGCTCGGTATGGCACTGACAAGGAGGAACGGGCTCAGCTCGTTGGGCCAGCAATGTTGGCGACCGTTCATGTCGCGTGTCGCGGCTGGTCAGTCGATCGTTGGCCAGTGTGCCGAGGTAGCGATCCGGGTTGGCCTGGTACCACGTGGCGAGGACTTGCCGAACGCGGGTTCTTGCAGCCGAGAAACGATCTCCTCCTCCTACGAATAGCTTCTCGTAGCGCGAGCAGTGCGGACGCGTTACACGAGTCCATTGAGATCAGTCCAGGGGCGCCCTCCGCCACCAAGCGACCGTGCTCAGTGCCACGGCGGACGAGGCGATCGGGACCAGGGCGAGTTGGGCGCCCGACACCGAGCCCAGCGCCGGGTCAGCCATGGCCCACAACGCCGGCGAGGACAGCGGGAACCAGGCGCCGATCCCGGCGAGGACGGCGACCTGGGCGGCGACGACCAGGCCGATCAGTCCGCCAAAGGCGACCAGATAGCCGCGGCCAACGCTCGCGAAAATCGCCACGATCAGCGCCAGCAGACCGGTGAGCATGGCTAAGACGACGATCCGACTCAGCGCGGCGACCGCGTCCGCGTCGGGCGGACCTAGTCCCGTGGCGAGCCCGATGAGCACCGCGGTCGGCCCGAGAACCACCGCGATCGAGACAGCCCACAAGGTGAGCAGGACGAGCTTGGCGGCCGCGATCGCGGTCCGTGGGGTGGCCGAGGCGTAGAGCGAAACGATGGTGCGGTCGGCGTACTCACGGCCGAAACACCAGGCCACGCCGAAACCCATGCCCACGAGACCGGCCGTGGCGAAGACCTGGGCCAGGGCTGACACATAACCCTCCCACCCGGTTCCGGGCAGCATGGCCCGCGCCTTGACGGTCACGGGGTCGGCGCCGGGCTGTCCGGCGGCGGAGGCGAAGGCGGAGGCCAGCAGAGCCGGGGCGAGCAGGACAGTCAGGGTCGTGGCCAGCATCACCCGGGAGCGGCGCAGCTTGAGCAGCTCGACCGCGAAGGCCGCGCGCATCAGTGCACTTCTTCCGAGGAGCCGCCAAGGGCAGATGACTCGGTAGCGTCGAGATCAGCAGCACGCACCATCTCGAAGAAGGCGTGCTCAAGATCCAGGCCCCGAGGTGGCAATTCGCCGACCAGGCGACCGCGGTGGATGACCTCGACCCGGTCGGCGACGCGCGCGACCTCGTCCAGATGGTGGCTGGAGACCAAGACCGCGGCCCCCGTGCGCGCCGCTTCTTGCACCAGGTCCCGCAGGAGTACGACCCCGGCCGGGTCGAGAGCACTCGTCGGCTCGTCGAGAATCAGCAGGCGGGGCGAGTGGACGAGGGCGCTGGCCAGACCGAGTCGTTGCCTGTTCCCCAGGGACAGGGCGGAGGAGCGCCGATCGGCATAGCCGCCCAAGCCCAGCCGCTCGATCACCCAGGTCACGGAGCCGGGAGCCTGGGATCGGGACAACCCGTGCAAGCGCGCCGCCGCCCACAGGTTTTCGGCCACGGTGAGCTCCGGATATGCGAACGGGGTCTCGATCATCTGTCCGACGGCTCGCCACCGGTCCGGCCCAGCCGTGGCCACATTCCGGCCGAACACACTTGCCGTCCCGCCATCGGGGCGGATCATCGCCAAGGCGAGACGCATGAAGGTTGTCTTGCCGGCGCCGTTCAGCCCGATCAAGGCGACCACCTCGCCGGCGTCGAGGTGCAGGTCGAGGCGATCGATCGCGGTCACGTCACCGAACCGCTTGACCAGGCGATCGCACCGCAACGGTGTCGCGCCGCGAGCGCTCATCGTGAGTGCTCCGATTGGTGGAGCGGATCGAGCGGATCGAGCGGGTCGAGCACGTTCAACGCCTCCAGCAGGTTGTCTTTCAGCCTGCGGTCCGCTGGGCCGGTTCCCCACTCGAGTACGGCGACCGTCAGGGCCCCGATAGTGGCGGCCGCCGCGATCCGAGATTCGTACGGCGGCGAGAGTGTGGACAGCGCATCGGCGATCGCCACCTGCGTCGCGAGGGTGTTGGCCCAGATGCCCGCGGTCAAGGACGGGGTGGAGGCGCCGATCCGGACGCGGATCCTGACCTGGTCCTCCTCGGGCAAGCTGACCGCGTCGAGGGCCACGCGCACCCCTCGGCATGCCCGCGCCAGGGCTGAGGCGCCGGGTGGCTGAGCGGCGATGGCGGCCGCGATGGCCGGGTCGAACGGATCTTCCAAGACAAGCGATTGCTTGGTCGGAAAGTGCCGGAAGAAGGTCATGTGGGAGACACCCGCCGCCCGCGCGATCTGCTCGACGGTCACCGCCTCGTAACCGGCCTCAGCGATCATGTCGAGCCCGACCCGTTGCAGGTGCGCCTTGGTTCGAGCTGCCGTCATCCCCCAATGTTAGTCACTAACATTCTTGTGTGTCGAGAACCGCTCGGAGGCAACGTTTCCGGGCAATCGCCCGCATCCGACGTCCGCATCGGGCCAGGCAGCCAGCGTTTGCAGGCAATCGCTCGCATGCGGTGCCCGTGCGGGCCGGCTCGGTCGACCTTTCCGTGCCATTGCTCGCAGACGTCGATGCTCCACGCGCGCCGCCTCGTGGTCCTCGCTTCGAGGCGGGCGACTTGTTGACCCGGACACTGGCCACTGGGGTCGCCTCGGTCAAGATGGAGGCATGAGCTTCGACTCGCTGTACGCGCACGGGTTCGCCCGGGTCGCGGCATGCACCGCCGACGTGTTCATCGCCGAACCGGCCCGCAACGCCGCGAGCGTGACCGATATCGGGCAGCGGCTGTCGGCCGAGGGCGTCGCGGTGGCAGTGTTCCCCGAGCTCACCCTCACCGGCTACGCGATCGAGGACCTGCTCGGTCAAGACGCGCTGCTGGACGCGGTGCACGACGGCCTGGCCGCGATCCTGGAGGCCAGCATCGACCTGCTGCCGGTGCTGATCGTCGGCGCCCCGCTGCGTCACCGGGCCCGGCTGTTCAACACCGCGGTGGTCATCCACCGCGGCCGAGTCCTCGGCGTGGTGCCGAAGATCCATCTGCCCACCTACCGGGAGTTCTACGAGCGACGGCAGTTCGCCTCCGGGCACGCCATCACTGGCCTGGAGATCACCGTCGCTGGGCAGCAGGCGCCGTTCGGCACCGACCTGCTGTTCGAGGCGAACGATGTGCAGGGGCTCACTGTCGGGGTGGAGATCTGCGAGGACATGTACGTCCCCGTGCCCCCATCCAGCGGTCTGGCCCTGGCCGGGGCGACGGTGCTGGCCAATCTGTCGGGCAGCCCGATCACCATCGGCCGCGCCGATACCCGAAGCGTGCTCTGCCGGACCCAGTCGATGCGTTGCCTGGCCGCCTACCTGTACGCCGCGGCCGGGCAGGGGGAGTCGACCACCGACCTGTCCTGGGACGGACAGACAGCCATCTTCGAGAACGGTGCTGAACTGGTCCAGGGCGCCCGGTTCGAAGAGGACCCGCAGCTGATCATCGCCGACGTCGACTTGGACCTGCTGCGGCAGGAGCGGGCCCGGCAGGGGACGTTCGAGGACAACCGGCGGGTCTCCGCCCCGGACGCGGTCCATCGGCGGATCGGGTTCACCCTCGCACCACCCGAAGATGATCATGGACTGCGCCGGGTCGTCGAGCGATTTCCCTTCGTGCCCGCCGATCCCGACCGACTGGCCCAGAACTGCTACGAGGCGTACAACATTCAGGTCGACGGACTGGTGCAGCGGCTCCGGGCGATCCGCACCGAGAAGGTGGTGATCGGGGTCTCTGGGGGGCTGGACTCGACCCAGGCGTTGATCGTGGCCGCCCGGGCCATGGACCTGCTCGGTCTGCCCCGGACCAATGTTCTCGGCTACACCATGCCGGGCTTCGCCACCGGGGAGGCGACCAAGACCAACGCCTGGCGGCTGATGGCTTCGGTCGGGATCAGTGCGCACGAGCTGGACATCCGACCGGCGGCCCGGCAAATGCTGACCGACCTGGAGCACCCCTTCGCGGCCGGCGAGGAGGTCTACGACATCACCTTCGAAAACGTGCAGGCCGGGCTGCGGACCGACTACCTGTTCCGGCTGGCCAACCACCATCGCGGGATCGTGCTCGGCACCGGGGACCTGTCCGAGTTGGCGCTGGGCTGGAGCACGTACGGCGTCGGCGATCAGATGTCGCACTACAACGTCAACGCCGGCGTGCCGAAGACGCTGATCCAGCATCTGATCCGGTGGGTCGCCGGCCTGGAGGCCTTCGCCGGCGACACCGAGCAAGTGCTGCTGTCGATCCTGGACACCGAGATCTCCCCCGAACTGATCCCGGCGCGGCCGGGGGAGGCGCCGCAGAGCACCGAAGAGTCGATCGGTCCGTACGAACTCCAGGACTTCACCCTGTTCTACACGCTGCGGTTCGGATTCAAACCGTCCAAAATCGCGTTCTTGGCCCGGCACGCCTGGCGCGACGTGGACGCCGGCGCGTGGCCCCCGGCGTTCCCGCCGGAACGCCGACGGGCCTACGACCTCGCGGTGATCCGGCGCTGGTTGATTGTGTTCGTGCAGCGGTTCTTCGGCTTCGCCCAGTTCAAACGCTCCGCGATGCCCAACGGGCCCAAGGTGTCGCACGGCGGATCGCTCAGCCCGCGGGGCGACTGGCGAGCCCCCTCGGACGGCAACGCCGAGGTCTGGCTGGCCGAGATCGAGCGCAACGTGCCGACCTGAGCGACGATCCGGCGCCGGGGGACGCTATCACCAGGATCCGACCAGGCGGGTGCCGCCGACGGACGAGGTGGAGACGATCCCGCGGTTACCGCGACGGACTAAAGCCCGGTCCGGGGGTAGCGGGCTTCCAGGAGTCGGGCTTAACGTATGACCACTCAGACGACTCTCAGACAAAGGTGGTCCTGCGATGCGGTCTTGGATGGTCTCTCGTTGGTTACTGGGGGTCGGGGCGCTGCTGGTGGCGTTCATGGTCGCGGGTACACCCGGCTTGGTGCAGGCGGCGCCGGTAGCGCGTCCGATGCCAGGTGGCCAGACTTCAGGCGACTCGCTGTTCCCCGATCAGGGCAACACCGGTTACGACGTCGGGCACTACCGGATCGTGATCGACGCGTCGAAAGGCCGCAGCATCACGGCGACCACGACAATCAGGGCGTACGCCCGGCGGGCCCTGTCGTCGTTCTCCCTCGATCTGGAAGGGCTCAAAGTCTCCTCGGTGCGGGTTGACGGGCGCCGTGCCACGTTCACTCGGCACGACACCAAGCTGGTCGTGACGCCCATCCGGGCCGTACGCGGGCATTTCAGCGTCGCCGTCAAATACTCGGGTACGCCGCTCGTCCACACCGATCCTGATGACTCGAGCGAGGGCTGGCTCCCGATGCCCGACGGGGCCACGGCGCTGAACGAGCCGGTCGGGGCGATGACCTGGTTCCCGGTCAACAACACCATCAAGGATAAGGCGACGTTCACGTACGTGGTGACGGCCCCGGCGAGTCGGGTGGTGGCCGCCAATGGCGTGCTGGCGAAGCGCTCGCGACACGGGGCCACCACGACCTGGACCTGGCGACTGCGGCAACCGATCGCGCCGTATCTGACCATGATCTCGATCGGGACCTACAACGTCTACGAATCGAGCTACACCTCCGTGACAGGTCGCAAGGTGAAGGTGTGGTCCTTCGTCGAACCGAGCTTGGGGGACCTGGCCGCGCAGCGTGCGCTGCTGCCGGAGGTGCTGCGCTTCCAGGAGCGGCGCTTCGGCCCGTATCCGTTCTCCAGCGCCGGCATCGTCGTGCACCGACTCGATGTCGGTTACGCGTTGGAGACCGCGACCCGGCCATTCTTTCCGGGGCCGCCGAGCACCAGCACTCTCGTGCACGAGCAGGCTCATCAGTGGTTCGGCGGTGTGGTCACCCCGTGTGATTGGGGCGACATCTGGCTGAACGAGGGTTTCGCCAGCTACGCCTCCTGGCAGTGGCGCGGTGCGCACGATGGGCCGTCGCCGGCCGAGACGTTCGCCCAGCTCTACGCCGGCAACCCGGCCTCTTCCAAGCTCTGGTCCCCGGCTCCGGCCGCCCTGACCGACCCGGCCGACTTGTTCTCCAATCCTGTCTACACCCGTGGGGCGATGACGCTCCAGGCGCTGCGGCAACGCGTCGGCTCGCGAGATTTCGCCGAGATCATGCGGCGTTGGACCGCTCGGTCACCCCAGCGTTGCGCCACCACAGCCGAATTCGTGGCCTTGTCGGAGCGGGTTTCCCGACGGAACCTGGGCAAACTGTTCCACGACTGGCTGTACGTCGCGCAGAAGCCGGCTGGCTACGAATCGGCTTCGGCCACACCCGCTAAAGCCCATCAGGTGCGACGTGACGCGGCGTCCACGGCCGGGCTCAGGTGATCGTTGCGGCCGGGGGTGGACGGCGATCCCTTCGTACGAAACCTCAAGTCGCTCGGGTTTTTCCCCCAGAGCCCCGAAGGGGGAATAGCGGACCCCCCCA
>JAKDLH010000127.1 GCA_030452945.1 Microlunatus sp.
GTCTACCTCACCGGGCGAGGCCTGAAGCCCGCCCCAGCCCGAGTGGTGATGCACGTCCACCTCACCGACCACACCCTGACCACGGGCACCGGCGTAGTCCGCTCCGACGACTGCGGGCCGATGCTGCTCAGCGAACTCGTCGGGCTGCTCGGCCGACACCACTGCTCCATCAGTCTGCGACCCGTACTCGACCCGGCATGGATCTGGATCACACCCGGCCGCACACCAAGACGACCGATCCGCCCGGCCAGACCGCTCTCGGCAAGCTCGGACCGCTGTCCCGCCTCGAGCACCGGATCAAGACCCACGGCGCCTGGCACGTCGAACAACCCCACCCCGGAGTCCTCATCTGGCGCTCCCCCCACGGCCCCCACTTCCTCGTCACCAACCAAGGCACCCAAGCGCTCGGATCACTACCGCGAACACATCAGCGGCAGCCCGCGCGATCGAAGCACTACCGGCCGACGGCGTATCCCTGATCACCTCGAGCGTTGGCTCCGGCCTTGAGCCAGCCGTCTTCTCGCGCCACGGCACTCACCCGGCCCAGCGACCAGTCCCCGGTGACCTCCAACCGGTGCCCCCGCTCCGCGAGCTGGGCTCGCACGGCGGGGTGGTGACGACCCTCAAGTCGCAAGCACGCCGGTCGAAAGCCGTGCGGATGGAACGAGTCGATCAACGCGGCCGTGTCGAACGTCGGTGCGTCGATCGCCCGCTGCAGGTTCTGATCCCCGACGCCTCCGTGCAGCAAATTCAGCAGGAACTGCAGCGTCCACTGGTCCTGGCAGTCGCCGCCCGGTGTGCCGAAGGCCATCCACGGCTCACCGTCCCGCAGGGCCAGGGACGGCGACAGCGTGGTTCTCGGGCGTGCACCGGGGCGCAGGGTGTTGGGCAGACCCGGTGCCAAAGCAAACATCTGGGCGCGAGTGCCCAGGCAGAACCCGAGATCCGCGATCGCGGGCGAGGACTGCAACCAGCCGCCGCTCGGCGTGGCCGAGATCATCATCCCGTTCCCGTCGACGACATCCAGATGACAGGTGTCACCTTGCGGCGAACCGAGCGTGGGTTCGCCTCCGCCCACCGGCCAGCCGTCGACCACTTCGATCCAATAGGGAGGCAATTTCGGCGGCCGGCCATCCGGGCACCCGGGCCGGAGCTCGGTCGAGGCCTCGCCGGAGATCAGACGGGCTCGTCCGGCAGCGTAGGTCGACGACAGCAGCGTGGTCAGGGGCACGTCGGCCACCGTCGGATCGCCGTACCACGCGTCCCGGTCGGCGAACGCGAGCTTCGCGCACTCGGTGATCAGGTGGATCCAGCCGGCGCTCCCCGGCTCACAGTCGACCAGGCCCGCCGCCTCCAGCAGAGCGAGTTGCTGCAGCAGCACCGGGCCCTGTCCCCAGGGGCCGGTCTTGCAGACCTGCCAGCGATCGGCGTACGAGCCGACCACGGGCTCCTCCACCCCCACCGCCCAGCAGGCCAGGTCAGCACCGGTCAACAGGCCACCGTGGGCGGCGCTAAAGCGGTCGATCGACTCGGCGACGAAGCCCTCGTACCAGCACCGACGGGCCGCCTCGAGCTGAGCCTCACGATCCCAGCCTGCGGTCTCGGCCTCGTACACCACCCGCCGGTACGTCGCGGCCAGGGCCGGGTTGGCGACCCGCTCGCCGGCGACCCGACGCCTCCCGCCGACCAGCCAGAGATCCGCCGATGTCGGCCAGTCGGACCGGAATCGCGTAGCCGAGGCGTTGATCGTCGCCGCGGCTGTCGGCAGCAGCGGGTGGCCGCGCTCGGCGAGGGCGATCGCCGGCTCGAGGACGTCGGCCAACCCCCAGGTGCCCCAACCGGCGAGCAGAGCCAGCCACGCACCGAACGCACCCGGGACCACGGCCGCGAGCAAGCCGGTGCCGGGGATGACCTCGACCCCGCGGGTCCGCATCGCCTCGACCGTGGCGGCCGCCGGCGCCACCCCCTGACCGCACACCACCCGGGCTGCCGACGCCGCCGGATCCCACAGCAGGATCGGCACCTCACCGCCCGGTCCGTTGAGGTGCGGCTCGACCACCTGCAGCGCGAAACCGGCGGCCACGGCCGCGTCGGCGGCGTTGCCGCCGCGCTCGAGCACACCCATGCCCACCGCCGAGGCGATCCAGTGGGTGCTGGCGACCATGCCGAAGTCACCGACTAGCTCCGGACGGGTCGGGGCGTCACGGCGTGTGGGCATCCAGCCAGTCGACCACGAGTGCGGTGATCTCGTCCCGGTTGATTTCGTTGAAGATCTCGTGTCGAGCCTGGGAGAACAACTGGACGGAGACGTCGCTGATGCCGGCCTCGGAGTAGCGCTGGCCCACCGCCTGGACCAGCGCGCCACCGCCGGCCAACGGATCGGCTTCACCGGAGACGATGAGCAACGGGAGGTCCCGGCGGATCGTGGCCAGCGCGTCCGGATCGGCCAGCCGGGACGCGGCCCCGAACATCTGGGCCATCGCGTCTGGTGACGCCTCGAACCCACACCAGGGATCGGCGACGTAAGCGTCGACCTCCGCCGCGTCCCGACTGAGCCACTCGAAGCCGGTCCGGTGCTCGAACCCGGCGTTGAAGGCGCTCAGGTCGCCACTGGCCTCACCGCCGGCTCCAGCCATCGCCTGCACCAGCAAGTCGAGCGCCGTCGTGCCGGACAGCACCACCCCACTCCAGACATCCGAGTGGTCCAAGATCGCCTGCTGTGCGGCAAAGGATCCCATCGAGTGCCCGAGCAGGAAGACCGGCAGACCGGGGTGCCGATCAGCGAGGGAACGACCGACCGCGGCCACGTCCGCCACCAGCCCATCCCAGCCCGCCGCACCGAATGAACCCAGGGAGTCCGACCCGCTGCCGGTGGCACCGTGACCGCGATGATCATGGGCGTAGCCCAGGTAGCCGGCCGCGTTCAGAACCCTTGCCAGCCGGTCGTAGCGTCCGGCATGCTCGGCCAGCCCGTGGGCAAGCTGCACCACTCCGCGGAGCTCCCTGACCTCCTCCCAGGCGTACGTGGTGAGCGGGAGCCCGTCGGCTTGCGAGAGCTGTGTCGATGTCGTATAGGTCACGCGCCTCCGCCCAGCTTGGCCAGGATCAGCTCGCGCACCCGGCCCGCATCGGCTTGCCCCCGCAGCTGCTTCATCACCGCACCGATCAAGGCGCCGGAGGCCTGCACCTTGCCGCCGCGGATCTTGGCCACCACGTCGGGGTAGGCGGTGATGGCGGCGTCCACCGCCTCGTTCAGCGCCGAGTCGTCGGAGACCACGGCCAGCCCGCGAGCCGCGACGACGTCGGCCGGCGAGCCCTCGCCGGCCAGCACACCCTCGATCACCTGCCGGGCCAGCTTGTCGTTGACCGTGCCGTCGGTGACCAGCGCCTGAACCTCGGCCACCTCGATCGGTGTGATCGGCGCGTCGGCCAGCTCCAGGCCGGCGTCGTTGGCGTATCGAGACACCTCGGTCAGCCACCACTTGCGGGCGCTCTGCGGGGCCGCCCCGGCCGCCACGGTGGCCTCGATCAGCTCCACCGCGCCGGCACTGACCACGTCCCGCATCTCCAAATCGGAGAACCCCCAGTCAGCGCTGACCCGCTGCAGCCGCTCGGCGGGCGGCTCGGGCAGCGTGGCGCGCAGCTCGGCGACCCACTCCCGGCTCGGCGCGACCGGCACCAGGTCGGGCTCGGGAAAGTAGCGGTAGTCCTCCGCGGTCTCCTTGTCCCGTCCGGGCGTGGTCACCCCCGTGTCCTCGTGCCAGTGCCGGGTCTGCAGCGTGACCGTGGCCCCGGCGTCCAGCACGGCGGCCTGCCGGGTGATCTCGTACCGGATCGCCCGCTCGACACTGCGCAGCGAGTTGACGTTCTTGGTCTCGGTCCGAGTCCCGTACGGGGTCGTCCCCACCGGTCGCAGCGACACGTTCGCGTCGCAGCGCAGCGAGCCCTGCTCCATCCGCACATCGGAGACGCCGAGCGCACGCAGCAGGTCCCGCAGCATGGTCACGTACGCGCGCGCCACGGCGGGCGCCCGCTGCCCGGGCACGTCGATCGGCTTGGTGACGATCTCGATCAGCGGCACGCCCGAGCGGTTGTAGTCCAGCAGTGAATGGTCAGCGCCGTGGATCCGCCCCGTCGCGCCCCCGACGTGCAGTGACTTGCCGGTGTCCTCCTCCATGTGGGCCCGTTCGATGTCGATCCGGTAGGTCTGACCGTCGAGGACGACCTCGGTCCAGCCGTCGTAGGCGATCGGCTCGTCGTACTGGGAGATCTGGTAGTTCTTCGGCATGTCGGGATAGAAGTAGTTCTTCCGCGCGAAGCGGCACCACTGTGCGATCGAGCAGTTCAGGGCCAGACCGATCCGGATCGCCGACTCGATCGCCGTCGCGTTCACCACCGGAAGCGAGCCGGGCAGCCCCAGGCAGACCGGGCAGGTCTGGGTGTTGGGGTCCGCGCCGAACGCCGTCGAGCAGCCGCAGAACATCTTCGAGGCCGTGTTGAGCTCGACGTGCACCTCCAGACCCATCACCGGGTCGTAGCGGGTCAGGGCCTCGTCGTAGTCGACCACCGTCGCGCTCATCGTGCCACCTCCAGCTCGGGTACCTGCGCGAGTAGGGGGCCGCCCCAGCGGTCGGTCAGGGCCCGCTCCAGCGCGGCGCCGACCCGATACAGCCGGTCGTCGGCCAGCGGCGGTGCCATCACCTGGAAGCCGACCGGCAGCCCGTCTTCGGGCGCCAGTCCGACCGGGAAGGAGGCGCTGGCGTTGCCGGCCAGGTTCGAGGGGATGGTGCACAGGTCGTTGGCGTACATGGCCAGTGGGTCGTCGACCTGCTCGCCCAGCGGGAAGGCCGTCACCGGCGAAGATGGTGAGACCAGCACGTCGACCTGCTCGAACGCCGCGTCGAAGTCGCGGCTGATCAAGGTTCGGACCTTCTGCGCCGAACCGTAGTAGGCGTCGTAGTAGCCGGTCGACAGCGCGTACGTGCCGATGATGATCCGCCGCTTCACCTCCGGGCCGAAGCCCGCCGCACGGGTCATCGCCATCACCTGCTCGGCACTGCGCGACCCGTCGTCGCCGACCCGGAGCCCAAATCGCATGGCGTCGAACTTGGCCAGGTTCGATGAGACCTCGCTCGGCATGATCAGGTAGTAAGCACCCAGCGCGTAGCCGAAGTGGGGGCAAGACACCTCCACCAATTCGGCCCCCGCCGCCGACAGCAGGCCCAGCGCCTCGGCGAACCGCTGCTCGACTCCGGGCGCGTAGCCTTCGCCGCCGAGTTCTCGCACCACCCCGATCCGCATCCCGGACACGTCACCGGATCGCGCCGCCTCGACCACCGGTGGCACCGGAGCGTCGATCGAGGTGGAGTCCAGCGGATCGTGGCCGGCGATCACCTCGTGCAGCAGCGCGGTGTCGAGGACCGTGCGGGCGCACGGGCCGGGCTGGTCCAAGCTGGAGGCCATGGCCACCAGCCCGTAGCGGGAGGTGCCGCCGTAGGTCGGCTTCACACCGACGGTGCCGGTGACCGACGCCGGCTGCCGGATGGAACCGCCGGTGTCGGAGCCGATGGCCAACGGTGCCTCGAAAGCCGCCAGTGCGGCGGCCGAGCCACCGCCGGATCCCCCAGGGATGCGATCGGTGTCCCAGGGGTTGTGGGTCGGCCCATAGGCGGAGTTCTCGGTGGAGGAGCCCATGGCGAACTCGTCCATGTTGGTCTTGCCCAGGATGACCAGATCGGCGTCCCGCAGCCGTCGGGTGACGGTGGCGTCGTACGGCGGGATCCAGCCTTGCAGGATCTTCGAGCCGCAGGTGGTCGGCGCTCCAGTCTGGGTGAGCACATCCTTGAGAGCCACCGGCACCCCAGCCAGCGGGCCGAGTCGCTCACCGCCCGCGATCCGGTGGTCGACGACCGCGGCCTGAGCCATGGCCTGTTCGCCGTCGATGTGCAGATAGGCGTTGACCGTGCCGTCCACCGCGGCGATCCGGTCCAGGTGAGCCCGGGTCACCGCGACCGAAGTGGTTTCCCCCGCGGCGATGGCGGCGGCCAGATCGGCGGCGCTGCTGTGCAGCACGTCCTTCACGCCTCCTCCCCCAAGATCCTCGGGACTTGGAAGCGGTCTTGTTCGCTGGCCGGGGCGCCAGCCAGCACGTCCGCCAATGGCAGCGAGGGCGTCAGCTGGTCGGGACGGAACACGTTGGTCAGGGGCAGCGCGTGGGAGGTCGGCGGAACGTCGTCCCCAGCCACGTCGGCCACCGAGGCCACCGACTCCAAGATCACCTCGAGCTGGGGCGCCAGCCGGGTCAGCTCATCGACGGTCAGCTCGATCCGCGCCAGCCGGGCCAGCTCGGCAACGTCGTCAGGACTCAGGGCCACGACTCAGCTCTCTTTTCGGGGTGCTCGATCGGTCAGCCATCTTAGGCGGCTAGACCGCGCTCAGCGGGCGGAGGACGAAGCCGGTCTGGAGCTTCGGGGTGAAGAAGGTCGACTTGGGCGGCATCAGCAGCCCCTCCCGTGCCGTCCGCTCGATCTCTGCCACACTCACCGGTCGGATCAGGACAGCCGCGACCGCCACGCCGGACTTGACCGCGGCCACCGTCTCGACCAGACCGTGCTGGTAGGTCACCTCCGGAGCCAGGTCGGCCAGGGTCTCCTCCAGCCACAGCCCGTCGAGGGCACGGATGTGGTCGAAGGCGCCGGACCGGGGGGTGAGGGTCCAAGCCGTGCCGTCGGCGTAGAGCACCAGGTGACCGTCGCTCTCCATGGCGGCGAGCGTGTGGGGACCAGGCCGGTCGGTCGGGGCGATCTCGAACCGCTGAGCCAGCGCAGCAGTCAGCGTGTCCACCGTGATTCCGGCGTACAGCCGGTGGATCGCGGCCACGCTGAGCTGGTCGGCGACCAGCTCGGACACGAACGTCAGGGTCTCCTCCGCGCCAGTGTCGGTGTGCCCGGTCGCGGCCCGGATCTCGTCTCGATAGGTGCGGGCGATCGAGTAGCGGTGGTGACCGTCGGCGATCAGAACGTCGTCGGAGGCGACGGCGGCGCTGATGGCGGCGATCCGATCGGGATCGGTGACCCGCTCGACCCGATGAGTCACTCCGTCCTCGGTCACCTCTCCGGCGGGCTCGCCCGGCTCAGCGAGCAGCGCGGCCAGTCCGGAGGTCAGCGACAGGCCCCAGACCGGCGACAGGTTGGCCTTCGTCGCCCGGGTCAGATCCAGGCGGTCGGTGGACGCCTTCGGGGTGGTCCGCTCGTGCGGGAGCACGCCGCCGGTGCCCGGGTCGGTGACCTCCAGACCGCCAAGCACGCCGACAATCTCCCGGGCGGTGCCGGTGTCGTCGGTGAAGCTGAGCCGGTAGAGCGTGAAACTCGGCTCCTGATCGGCGATCAGCACACCGTGGTCTCTCCAGTCACGAAGAGTGTCGGCTGCGACCTGGTACCGGTCGTGGCCCCCGCGGGGCACGTCGATGTAGGTGATGTTGTGGGGATCGAGCGCGCGGTAGTGATCGAGCTCGGTGTCGGACAAGACGTCGTAGGGTGGCGCTATCAAATTGGGCAGACGAGACTGGTCAGCGAAACGTAAGGCGTCGAAGGGTACGAAGCGAGGCACCGCCTTAGCCTGTCACGACCCGAGAGATGGGCTGAAACCCACGAGCAATCTGCGATCGGAAAGGAGACAGACGTGTACCTGATGCGCGTTGCCCTGCCGGATCGCCCGGGGTCTTTGGGCGCGGTCGCCACTGCCATCGGCAGCGTGGGCGGTGACATCAACGCCGTGGAGATCGTCGAGAAGGGCAACGGCGTCGTGGTCGACGACTTCATCTTCGGCCTGCCGCCCAATCAGCTTCCGGAGACCATTGTCGTCGCCTGTCATCATGTCGAAGACGTACGGGTCGAGTGGATCTCGCGCTATCCCGGGGGCGGCGGGCTGCAGTCCGACCTGGAGGCACTGGAGCGGATCACCGCCGACCCGGCCACGGCCGCTGAGACGCTGGTCTCGCTCAGCCCGGCCGTGTTCCACTCGAACTGGTCGGTGCTGCTCGACCTCACCGATAATCAGGTCACCACCCTGGTCACAACCACGCTGGCGCCCGAGTTGGACACCGAGAGCGCCGCCCCGCTGGCTCCGTTCGATCGTACGCACCGCCTCGAACTGGAGTCGGGCTGGCTGCCGGGCTGGGCAGAGTCCACCGTGGTCGTGGTGCCGTTGAGTCAGGACCGCGCGATGGTGATCGGTCGACTCGGCGGTCCGGCCTTTTTGGATTCCGAGGTCGCCCGGCTGCACCACCTCGCGGCGCTGGCTGGTCAAGTCGTCGTGGATCAGGCTGGTTAGGACACTGCTGAACAACGGCGTCCTGCGCACAGCGCGCTTGATGTGGGGCGGGCGGAACGTCGCCCAGGCCGTCGAACGGCGAGTTTGAGTAAACACTCTTGTGGTGCGACAAAGGGGGTCGTCCTGCCCTGCCTGAGCCCATTTTGGACGTTTGGAGGCCTGTCAGCACCGGTGAGGTGTTCGTCTGTGCCGGAATGACGGGGGCAGTCACCATGAGAGCCGCCAGGACCACCCTAGTGAGTATTGACATGGCGATGGCGAGTCCGATGGGTGTTCGGCGTGCGCTCGGCTGGCGTCGCGGTCGCTTGCCTCGGTCACTGAGCTCGAC
>JAKDLH010000128.1 GCA_030452945.1 Microlunatus sp.
CCGAGGTCGTGATCCCGGTGACGGTGGCCATCCTGCTGGCGGCCATGCTGAAGCCGCTGGCCAACCGGCTGCACGGCTGGGGTATGCACCAGGGGTTGGCGGCCGCGTTGACGCTGCTGGGCGGTATCGCGCTGATCGCCGGTTCGCTGAGCCTGATCATTTCCTCGATCGCCGGCCAGGCGGGCGAGCTCGGCCAGCAGGTCGTCGTCGGCTTCAACCAGTTGGTCGACTGGCTGCGGAACAGTCCGCTGCCGATCAACGAGAGCTGGTTCGACCTCGATGAGTGGGGCGGGAGGATCCAGCAGTTCCTGATTGACAGCCAGAGCACCGTTACCCGCTACGCCGGGGATATCGGTACCAGCGTCGGGCACTTCCTCGCCGGCATCGCCATCTGCCTGTTCTCCCTGTTCTATTTCCTCTACGACGGGCGCGGCATCTTCTCGTTCCTGTTGAACCTGATGCCTCGGGCCGCCCAGGCCCGCGCGGATGCGGCGGCGCTCCGCGGCTGGCATTCGCTCTCCTCCTACGTCCGGGCCACGGTGCTAGTCGCCTTGGCCGACGCGATCGGGGTGCTGATCGTGGCCTTGGTGCTGCGGGTGCCGCTGGCCCCGGCACTGGCGGCCCTGGTGTTCCTGGGTGCCTTCGTCCCGTTGGTCGGGGCGTTCGTGTCCGGATTCGTGGCAGTGCTGGTCGCGCTGGTCGCGGTCGGCTGGGTTCAAGCGCTGATCATGCTCGCCGGCATCATCCTGGTGATGCAGATGGAAGGCCACATCCTGCAACCGTTCCTGCTCGGACGGGCGGTGCATCTGCATCCCCTGGCCGTGCTGCTGGCGATCGCGGCCGGCATCATCATCGCCGGAATCGTGGGCGCGCTGTTCGCCGTGCCGATCCTGGCCTTCGTGAAGACGGTCGTTCAGGAGCTTTATCGACAGTCGCGTCCGGTCGCGCCACCCGCGTCGCCGTCGGACACCGACCCAGAGCCGGAGGCCGCTCCAGCCTGATCCGGGCTACTCGGCCGTGGCGGAGTCGCACGCATCAAGTCCGGTATCCGGGCGGGGAACCTCCGCTGTGGCGGAGTCGCACGGATCGGGGTCACCGGGAGAAAGGGAGCTAGGAGAGAGCCGGCTACTAGAGTGCCGAGCCCTTCTTGTACGACGACCACGACTGGTCCCAGTCGGTGTAGCCGTTACCGCGCTCCAGGCCCCGGTTGCTGCCGGTGGTGACGACGGGGTCACCGATCTGCACCCGCTTGAACAGCCACGCTGCGTTGGCAGTGCTCATCCCCACGCAGCCGTGGCTGGCGTTGGTACTGCCGAATTTGCCCGAGTTCCACGGTGCGGCGTGGATGAACTCCCCGGACCAGGTGATCCGCATCGCGTACTTGACCCGCAGGTCGTACGACTCGGCTGCCCCGATCATCTGGTTGGTCATCCGGGTGACCGGCAGCTTCTCCATGATCAGCGTCGTGCCACTGCGAGTACGCCAGCCAGACTTGCCGGCGCTGATCGGGATGGTCCGTTCGAGGTCGCCGTCGATGTAGACCTTCGCCCGATGCGAATTGAGGTTGATCTTGGTGATCAGCGACCGACCGACCGTGAACGAGGTCGAGGTGGAGTTCTGCCCGTAGATCCCGTTGCCGGCGTTGAGACCGTTGAGGTCGGCGGCCACCTTGACCTTGGTGCCAGGCTTCCAGTAGCTCTTCGGCCGGAAGTGGACCTCCTTGTCGGAGAACCAGCTCCAGGTCCCGCTCTGCTTCGGGGAGCTGGTCACGGTCAGATGCTTCTCGAACTCCTTGCGATTCTTCACCGGCAGGTCGAAGGTCAGGATGGCGGGCATCCCCACGCCGACCTGGGTCCCCTTCAACGGGGTGAGTTGGGCGAAGGTCTGCTCCGACAAGGTCAGCGCCTTGGTCGTGAAGCTGGTCTTCGAGGTTGTAGCTTCCTGCTCAGGGTTCGTTCCCCGAATCGCCAGGGTGTAGGTCGCCGCCGGCTCCAGTCGGTCGTCGGCGGTCCAGGTGGTCTTGTCCTTGGCCAGCCGGCCATCGACTGTCCCCTTGACCGTGTTTCCCTTGGTGTCTCGGCCCTTGTAGGTCATCTTGACTTTGTCCAGGGTGCCGTTGTCGGCGGACACCTTGGCTACCGTGCTCACCTTGACGTTCTTGCTGCCGTCCTTGATGTTGGCGATCAGCGTCACCGGATCCGGGGTCGGCGACGGCTCGCTGGTCGGCCCCGCCGGAGCAGAGGATCCGGCCGGGGCTGACCCGTCAGCGCCGGGCGCATCGACCCCGCCGGCTCGCGGAATGGTGCCGCAGCCGGCTAGCACGAGGGCGGCCGTCACGGCAGCGGCGGTTAGAAGATGTCGACGGTCGAACTGGGTCATTCGGGGGAGTACCTATCCGTTCTCGGCCGCCGACCTCGGCGTGGTCGACGGATGTTCGGCTACGACCAATGTGCCACGCGGCCCCAGGGCCCCGCGACAGAGCGCGCTGTCTTGAGAGTCACATTTCTGCGACGTCGCTCAAAAACCCGGCGATTCGATGGTCGAAGCGAGATCTATCGTACGGGTTCCCGCTCCCGAGTCAGAGCGGTTCAACGGGCCGCGGTGACCTCGGCCGGAACCGGGGTGTCCCGGCCACGGAGCGGACGCTCCCGCATGGTCAGCGCGATCACGAAAGCGACGGCCATGAACGGTACCGCGACCAGGAAGATGTCATCCATGGCGTTGGTGAACGCGGTCAGCACCCAGGTCTTGACCGGCTCCGGGAGCGCGTGGATGGCGGTGATGTCGTTCATCGAAGTGGCCGCCCCGCCCAGCTGATTCTGCGCCGAGGTCGGCACGACCTCCTTGAGGTGGTAGATGAGCCGGGTGTTCAGAACAGCTCCGAACAGGGCCGTACCGATAGCACCGCCCATGCTGCGGAAGAACGCCACCGCCGCCGTCGCCGCGCCGAGATGCTGGCGTTCGACGCTGTTCTGCACCGCGGTCACCACTACCTGCATGGTGAAACCGAGACCTGCGCCGAACAGCAGCATCACCGAGGCAAGCTGCCAGTACGGGGTCTCGACCGCAAGCCGGGACAGCAGGATCAACGCGGCGGCGACCACGACGGACCCGGTGATGGGCATCCATTTGTAGCGACCGGTACGGCTCATCAACTGGCCGCTGGTGATCGAGGTCGCGAACAGCCCGACCACCATCGGCAGCATCGCCAACCCGGACTGGGTGGGGGAGAAGCCTTGGACCGCCTGCAGGTAGATGGGCAGGTAGATCAGCCCTCCGAACATCCCGACGCCCATGATCATCGCGAAGCTGATGTTGGAGACGAACGTCCAGTGCCGGAACAAGCTCGGCGGCAGGATCGGCTCCTTCACCCGCTGCTCGACCACAGCGAAGACGACCGCGAGGAGTGCGAAGGCGACGAGCAGCCCGATGCCGAGCGGGGAGGACCAGCCCACATCAGGCCCGGCCCAGCTCAGGTAGAGAACCAGACTGGTGACCGAGCCGACGATGGTGGCGGCCCCGAGGTAGTCGACGGAGGCCTCTCGCTTGACGAACGGCAGCTTGAGGGCGATCGAGGTGACGATCAGCGCGGCGATGCCGATCGGCAGGTTGATCAAGAAGATCCACTGCCAACCGATGCTGTCGGTGAACCATCCACCCAGCAACGGCCCGGCGACCGACGAGACGCCGAAGACGGCTCCGAAGTAGCCCTGGTACTTCCCGCGCTCCCGGGGCGGGATGATGTCGCCGATGACCGCGAGGGCGAGTGACATCAGACCGCCACCGCCGAGACCCTGAATGGCGCGTCCGAAGATCATCACGTCGATGTTGGTGGCCATGGCGCAGATCACCGATCCGACCAGGAAGACGACGATGGCGGTCTGGAAGATGGGCCGGCGGCCACGCAGGTCGGAGATCTTGCCCCACAGCGGGGTGGCGGCCGTCGAAGTCAACAGGTAGGCGGTCACCACCCAGGAGAGCTTGTCCAGGCCGCCGAGGTCGGAGGTGATCCGCGGCAGCGCGACGCCCACGATGCTCTGGTCGAGAGCGGCCAGGAACATGCCGGTCATCAGGCCACCCAGCACCACCAAGATCTGCTTGTGATTCAGGTAGCCGGAGGCTGGGGCCGAAGTGGCGGCGCCCGTGGCCGGCGGCTGCGAAGACCTGTTCGGAGGCGTGGGTTCGTCGATCAGCGCTCGACGCGGCGCAGGCTCAGTTTTCACGTGCGGTCCTTGGGAAGCTGGAAGTTGATGTCAGCCACGAACTTGGCGAGGAGTCGTTCGAACTCGGCCATGTCGTCTGGTGCCCACCCGGACAAGATGGACTCGAGCAGGTCTCGCCGGCGTTGGAGGGCTTGATCGATCACGGTGTGGCCGGTGGTGGTGATGCCCACCAGCTGGGCGCGGCCGTCGGCCGGGTCGCGGGTTCGAGCGACCATCCCGCTCCGCTCCAGCTGGCTCACGTGCCGGGAGACGGTGGAGGTGTCGAGGTGAGTTACCGTCGCCAGGTCGGTGATCCGGAGTGGACCGTCGTGGCAGACGGTCTTGAGCAGCCAGAACGTCCCGGTGTCGAGCTGGTCCTCTGGCTGCCGCTGGCGCATCAGTCGACCCACCGTCATCAACGCCGTGAGCAACGCGTCGACGGCCGGGGGTGCTGTTTGCATGATGCAACCGTATGCTTAGTTGAGCATTACATCCAAGTGCTGGGGGCAGGCAATCTTCGGCGCGGTCGGAGAGGGTGTCCGCTGTGGTGGAGTTGGGCGGTTCAGCTAGGCGTACGGGTCTTTCGAAGTCCACCATGGTGGACTTCGAAAGATCGGCGGGGCGTACGGGTCAGCCCAAGTCCGCCATGGCGGAGGTGGCACAGGTCGGCGGGCGTACGGGTGGCTGTCCAACTCAGATCCGGGGCCGACCCTGATCTATCCCTGAAGTGAAAGCCGCACCTCCCATAATCTAAGATCTACGTTTACATTCGGAGCATGACTTCCGATCCTGGTATGACCGCCATCCTCGAAGCCCTCGCCGCCGGACGCATCGACGCCGCCGAGGCTGCTCTCCGCATCGATGCCCTGAAAGCGGCCGAGACTCCGCACCAGCCGGCCAACGAGGAGCCGGCCGACGTGCAGCCGACAAACCAGAAGCCGACAAACCAGGAGCCGACGAACGAGGAGCTGGCCGCGGCCGGTACTCCCGCTGACGAGCACACCGACGAAGACGCCGATCCGTGGGCGGTGAGCACCGATCGGCCACAGCACGCGACGTACACGACCGAGAGCTTCGTCCCGCCGGTGTCGGAGCCGAGCGACCAGCCGGAGACCCCGAAAACCAAGCCGGTCAACACCAGCGGGGTCGAGAAGATTACCGTACGGGCGATCGGACGCCGGGTCCGGATCGTCGGAGAGGGTTCGGTCGCGACGCTGGCGGCGGACGGGCCGCACGTGCTGCGCCGCAACGGCTCGGTGCTCGAGGTCTCCAGCGACGGTGAGCTGGGAGCCTCGTTGGACGGCTTCAGCCTCCTCAAGGCCCCTCGCAACCTGGACGAGTTCCGCTCCCTCGGCTTGGGCAAGGAGCTGTTTCTGCGAATCAATCCCAAGATCGAGGTCGACGTCGAGGTCACCGGGGGCAGCCTCAACACCGAGCGCGTCCCGCACCTCGGCAAGATCCGGGTGACCGCCGGAGCGGCCAAGCTGCTGGACGTGGAAGAGGTTAAGGATGCTCTGATCCAGGCTGGGCAAGCGACGATCAAGGGGGCCATCACTCAAGGTCGCTCCCGGGTCCGGGCCGAGTCTGGCTCGCTGTCGATCCACCTGGCTGACTCCTCCAACGTGACCGTTCACGGGGAATCCCAGCTCGGCAAGGTCAGCTGGTCCGGCGGACACAGCGGAGCCGGGGACGAAGTCGTAATGGGCAACGGCAGCGCCCGGCTCGACGTGGAGGTGGTCATGGGTCACGCCTCGATCAAGGTCGGGAGCGAAGCAGCGGCCGAGGACCGACGCTGAGCGGGGGAGGACCAGTGAGCGAACGCGCGCGTACGTCGCCTCGTCGGCCGCCCGAACGCGACCGGCACGAGCACCGCGCCCCGAGCGACTGCCCGGTGTGCGGCCAGCACCTCGTCGTCACCCGGCTGGGTTGTGCCGCCTGTGGCAGTGAGCTCGCGGGGGTGTTCTCCCCGTGCGAATTCTGTTCGTTGAGCGACGTCGACAACGACCTGCTTCGGGTGTTCCTGGCCTCCCGGGGCAACCTTCGTGAGGTGGAGCGGCACCTGGGGGTCTCCTACCCGACGGCCCGGCTGCGATTTAACCAGTTGCTCGGCAAGCTCGGGCTCGCCGCTGAGCCGGAGGAGGCGCCCCTCACCCGGGATCAGGTGCTGTCGGAGGTCGCCAGCGGTGCGCTGTCTCCCGATGAGGCAGCGCGACTGCTGGCTGACTTGTGACCGGCTGCCCAGCTATCCGGCGGCCAAACACTCGCGGCGGCCCGACAGACAGCGAACCCGGCTCTTCGAGCCGGGTTCGCCTGCGGACGGAGAGTTAGGAGTCAGCTCCTGAACGGTTGCACGTCGATCACGGTGACCTCGATGGTGGAGCCGTTCGGGGCCTCGTAGCTGGCCGAGTCGCCCTTCTTCTTGCCCAAGATCGCGTTGCCGAGCGGGGACTGTGGGCTGTAGACGTTGGTCGAGTCCAGCGCGTCGTCCAGCCCAAGCAACTCTCGCGAGCCGAGCACGAAGGTGTCGGTGTCGGATTCGTCGCCGAAAAAGGCGATCGTCACTAAAACTCCCGGCGCCACCTCGTCGGTGTCCTTCGCCGCCTCACCCACCTGGGCTTGACGCAGCATGTCGGTCAGCTGGCGGATCCGAGCCTCCTGCTGACCCTGCTCTTCGCGGGCAGCGTGATAGCCGCCGTTCTCGCGGAGGTCACCCTCCTCGCGGGCGGCGGCGATCCTGCCTGTCACCTCGGCGCGGCCCGGACCAGACAGCTGGTCCAGCTCGGACTTCAGCTTGTCGTACGCCTCCTGGGTCAGCCAAACGACCTCTTGTACTTTCTCAGCCATCGAACAAGCCTAGCAAGGAGCAGGTTGCGGGGCGGTCAGGTCGGCGAACATTCGCGGACCGTAGCCGTGGTGGCACGGCGCACAGTCGTGATCGACACCGGCGCATCGACTACGCCGTGCTCGGACGGATCCACCTTCAGGTTCACCTCACCGACCGGCTGGAAGTCCTCGGCCTGGGCCGAGATTCGGCAGACGACCGGCACCGACGGATCGGGGCGGTCGACGGTGACCGTCGCCGCGATCTCGGTGTCCGAGACCACCGTGTAGGCCGAGACCTTGGCCGAGACGGCCGGACTGGACTGGGCCAGTCCGGCCCACACCAGCCAGCCGAGGGCGACGGCGGCGACCGCCACGACCACCCCCACCAGCAACAGTCGCGGGATCAGCGGCTGCGGATACCGACGCGCCAGCCGGGCCCGGTCGCTCGGGCTCAGGTCGGGCCGCGACGAGGCGGCGGAGCGTGGTGGCGGCACCACGCCATTGTCTCCTACCGGGCCATTGTCTCCTACCGGATCGTGACCCACCAGCGCTGTGGTGCAGCTGTGCCGCACTCCGCGGAGCTTCGAACCGGCGCGGAGTTGCCCGGTGCGGCCGTCTCGGTACAACGGTCCTCGTCAGCGGGTGTTGCCCCAGGTGGCAGCATTGCCCTTCATGGAACGATCCCCGCTGCGGCTCGACGCCGCTGGCGAGCGCCTGCGCCTGCTGCACGTTCACGCCCACCCCGATGACGAGTCGAGCAAGGGCGCGGCGAGCACGGCCAAGTACGTGGCTGAGGGAGTCGAGGTGATGGTCGCGACCTGCACCGGCGGTGAGCGCGGCTCGATCCTCAACCCGGCGATGGACCGGCCCGACGTGCTCGCCAATATCTCCGAGATCCGGCGTGCGGAGATGGACCGGGCCCGCGCCATCCTCGGCATCGAGCAGGTCTGGCTGGGATTCGTCGACTCCGGCCTGCCGGAAGGCGACCCGCTGCCACCATTGCCGGACGGCTGCTTCGCGGTGACGGATCTCGATGTCGCGGTCGGACGTCTGGTGGACGTGATCCGCGAGTTCCGTCCGCACGTGATGACCACGTACGACGAGAAGGGCGGCTACCCCCACCCGGACCACGTTCGCTGCCACGAGATCAGCGTTGCCGCCTTCGACGCCGCCGCCGACCCGAACGCCTACCCCGGGCGCGGTGCACCCTGGCAGACCGGCAAGCTCTATTACCACCTCACCTTCCACCGGCAGCGATTCGTGGCCTTGAACCATGCCATGATCGAGGCTGGCTTGGAGTCCCCGTACGCCGAGCGACTGGCCAACTGGAAGCCAGATCCGGAGCATGAGCGGCGCGTCACCACCCGGGTCGAGTGCGCGGACTACTTCGCGGTCCGTGATCGGGCGCTCCTGGCTCACGCCACCCAGGTCGATCCGGAGGGGTCGTGGTTCTCGGTGCCACTGGAGATCCACCAGCGCGCCTGGCCGACCGAGGACTACCAGCTCGCCCGCAGCACGGTGCCGACCGAGGTGCCCGAGCACGATCTGTTCGCCGGCATCGCCGTCGCCGCTGCTGACGCGGGCGCAGCCGCCGACGAAGGTAGAGTCGCGGTATGACGTTGCTCGA
>JAKDLH010000129.1 GCA_030452945.1 Microlunatus sp.
GTAGCGAGAGTCTCAGAGCACCGCCGGGTCGACTCGGACCCGTAGCGGGCCCTCGCTCT
This sequence comes from Microlunatus sp., assembly GCA_030452945.1. Taxonomy (GTDB): domain Bacteria; phylum Actinomycetota; class Actinomycetes; order Propionibacteriales; family Propionibacteriaceae; genus Microlunatus. Next base: position 60 of record JAKDLH010000129.1, read on the forward strand.
TCTTCGCGCTCCGGACCCCGGTCATCTCCTTGACCGCTCGCACCAAAGCGGGTCCGGTGCGCAGCGGCGTCCGCAAGGTGAGCCGCTCGACCGCCTCGCCCCCCGTCAGTGCGCTGGCCGCCGGTCCGGGCATCGGACCCAGCACCTCGGTCGGCTCGGGGAGCCGCAGAAGCGTCGTGGCCTCGACCAGTGCTGCGGCGGACCCTTCGATCGTGAGCACTTTGGCCGCAGGCGGGAAGTGCGCCTCGGCCCGCTCGGTCAGCTCTCGGGCCGCGAAGCCGGCCGGATCGAGCCGGACCAGGGCCTGCAGCGCGCGGGCGGAGCTGTCCCCCGCGGCGATCACCGAGCCGCCGTCGGCTCCGGGCCGGACCAGGGCCACCACCGCCAGCCACCGGCGTATCGCCTCTTCCGAGGCCCGCAGGTCGGCCCGGAGCAGGAGAAGACCGGTGTCCAGCAGCACCGCGCCCGCATACCCGCCGTCGGCGACCGGCTCCGCGCCCGGGGTGGCGACCACCAGCGCCGGCGAGCTGGGCACCTCGGTCAGCACGGCGTTGCCGCCCGACTGGCGGACCACCGTGTGCGGGAAGGCGCGGCCGAGTTCCTCCGCGGTCCGGTCTGCCCCGACCACCGGCGCTCGCAACGAACGACTCCCGCAGATCGGGCACTCCCAGTCCAGACGCGGCTCACCACACCAGGCACAGGCCAGGTGCTCGGTCGACCGAGCGGCAGATCGAGCAATCGAACGAAGCGGTCCGTGGCAGCGACGGCAGCGGACCGGCTCCCGGCAGTCTTGGCAGACCAAGGCCACCAGGTAGCCGGAACGGGGCACCTGCACCAGCACCGGCCCCTGCGGCAGAGTGCCGCGCACGAGCTCGAACACCTCGTGCGGAAGTCGGGCCGACCGTGCCGCCGCATCTCGAGCCAGCGCGTGATCGCTGTCGCCGGCGACCCGGACCCTCGGCGCGGTGTGTCGGGTCTGCGTCCGGTCGCCGGCCAGTTCGCGCAGCCAGCCCTGCCGCAGCCACTGCTCGGACTCGCAGCTGCGGGCGTACCCGGCCAGCAGCACCGCTGTTCCCTGCTGCGCCGCCCGCAGCGCCAACACCGTACGGGCGTGCGGATAGGGCGCTCGCTGTTCGGCCAGCAGGTCATCGCCGTCGTCCCAGACCGCGACCAAACCGAGGTCGGGCAGCGGGGCAAATGCCGCTGCCCGGTTGCCGATCACGACCCGAACATCACCCCGCAGCGCGGCGAGAAACGCGCGGTAACGAGCCGCCGGCCCGGCTTCAGCGGTCAACTCGACAAAACCGGACCGACCAAGGACGGCGGTGCAGACGACCCGAAGTCGGGCCAGATCCCGCTGGTCGGGCACCACCAGCAGGGCGCTACGACCAGATTCGGCCGTGGCGCGGGCGGCCCGGGCCAGACCGTCGGTCCAGTCGCCGCTGGGATGGCTGCTCGGGATGACCTGCCAGTACGCCCGCGGGGTGCCGCCGGATCGGAGCGCGGTCAAAAATCCCGATCCGGTCGGGTACGCCCCGATGGCGCCGTGGTCGGACCAGTCGGCTTCGAGCAGCGGAGGGCGGACGACCTTCGCCGCGTTCTCGGTCGCGGCATGCCGGGGCGGCACCGCGAGCCGCACCACGTCGGCGAAGCAGCCCGCGTAGTGATCGGCGACGGCCCGGACCAGCGTGGCGATCTCGGCGGTCAGGACCGGCTCGCCCGAGATGACCTTGGACAGTGCCTTGAGTTCCCGGTCGCTGTCGGTGTCGACCATCCGCTCCAGCACGAACCCGTCCCGCAACCGCCCGGCGAAGCGGACCCGCACCCGCGCCCCGGGGACGGCGGTCTGGTCGTTGTCGGGAACGACCCGGTAGTCGAACGGACGGTCCAGATGAGCGAGCGACACGTCGACGGCCACCCGAGCGACCGGGAGAGCGACGGAGGACGAGGGCACCCGGGGATGATGGCAGGAGTCGCCGACACTCGCCTATCCACCTGTGGCCGGTTCCGAGCTATTTCCCCCACCAGGTCCGACCATCAGACGGCTCAACGACCAAGACCTTGCCCTCGGCGTGGCGGACCACGGCGGTGATTCCCTCAGTAGGAGTGCCGGACAACCCCAACATCACGCGAGCCGGGGCGCTCAGTCCCGGATCGTCGACGGAGGTCGCCGTGGCGAAGTACCAGGTCTGGTTTGTTCGCCACTCCTCGCGGATGCCTTTCAGCGTCACGGTTTTGCCCTTCATGGTCCGGGCCAGATAGGTCCCGCGGCGGTCCTCCTGAGCCGCCTCCGGCAGGTCGACCCACACGAGATCGCTGGACAGGGAGACCGACATGACGATGACCGTCTTGCCGTCCAGATCCCACTCGCTCCGGTCCCGCGTGCTCGGGGCTGCCGCGAAGACAGCGCCACTGGGACTCACGTACTCACCCCCAATCGCGCCGCCGGCCCGGAATCGGCCCTGCTGACCGACCATCTTCAGCATCGCCACGCCGCCCCTCGCCTTGCGCGCGCCTTCCCGGGAGTCGTCATCGCTGTGCCAGGCGCCAACCCCCCAGTCGAGGTCGCTCTGCCAGGCCCGCTGCGGTGCGTTGTCCATGCCTCGCTTGGCCATCAGATTGAGCAGGCCCAGCCGGGCCTCGATCGGATCGGAGTCCAGGATCTCGGCTTGGTCGCCGGACAGCGACGCCATCCAGTACACCCAGATGTCGCGCTCCATCCTGGTCGCGGAGGCGTCCTGATTGGCCAGGGAGGCGTCGACCTTGGCATCGCCGACCTTGGCAAACAGCTTGTCGAACTCCGATTTCAGCGCGACAACCGTCTTGGCGTCCGCTTCCAGGGCCGTCACCCGACCCGCTATGGCGGCCTCCGTCGAGGTGCGGTGCCGTCCACTCACGGCCAGCTCTCGGCAGTCCGCCTGCAGCTGGGCCGCGGCGAACTGGATGTCGGCGATCGTGCCGAACCGCGCCCCCGTCAACGCGAGTGTCCGGTAGAGGTCGGCGGCCTGCTGATAGGCCTTCACCTTCATCATCGTCGGATGCTGGTCAGCGAAGCCCGCGACGGCCGTCGACGGTCGACCCTTGGAGGGGAGCGCGCCCGCGCTGCCGGCCGCGAGCAGGGCCGCAACGGTGGCGTTGCGAGCCTCCGCGAATGCCAACATGCCCCGCGTGGCGGTGGCGGCCAAGGGCGCCGCCAGTCCGAGCCCCACGCCGACCCCGGTGCTAATCAGCACCCCGACCACCAGGGCGGCCACGGCGTCGATGGCCGCCTCCCGAGCCTCGGCCTCTTCGATCACCTTCTGGTATGACTCGTACGACGACTCATACGTTTTGGCCACCCCATTGAGCTGAACGAGCACCTGGTCCACGTCGGCCACTGCCGATGTCAGGCCGGTCGAGACGGCCCGGCTGGTGGCGCGTGAGGTTGTGGTCGACTTCTTCACGCGGGCCTCGAGCGCCGCACCGCGCGTCCGCGCCGAAGAAGCGGCACCGCCGGCCGGTACGGGATCGCGGCGCTGCACGTGCAGCAGCGAGGTCACGGCCGCGTTGCCGGCGGTTCGCGGTCCGGCCATCACCTGCGCGCTCTGATCGGGGAAGTCCCCGCTGCCGACGAGCAGCGCTACCGCGCGGTTGCCGGCGTCACGTTGAAGGGCCGTTAGTCCGTGCAGATACCAGTGGCTCGCGGACGTCGCCGACGCGTTGACACTCCGGGGCAGATTGGCCTTGGTCGCCCCGGGATGACGGTTGGGGGCGTCACGCTTGCTCGACGTCATCGGGCTACCTCACTGTGAGCGCTGAGTGCTGGACGCGCAGACTCCGATCGTCTCTCGTTCGGAGCGGCCCGGCGAGGAGTTGAGGTTCTCCGTCGGGGAAGCGATTCCTGCCCGATCGGGCAGCGACCTCGGTCGAGTCCGGGTCGAACCAGGATTGTCGGCGCGGCACGCCGTCCCGGCCGGTCTCGTCCGAACCGACCCCGACCTGACACAGTGACGATCATGAGCAGCATGGGCCGGCGATGACAGAGGAGCCGGCCAATCGCGTAACCGACCGAAGGCTGTTGACCTACCTGGCGGTGGCCATGGTGGCAACCGGCCAGCCGGTCCACGAAATCGACGAGGAGCTCGCGGAGGTCGGTCGCCGGCTCGGCTACCCCGACGTCCAGGCCGCGGCCGCACCCACCGGGGTCAGCCTTGCCCTCGGCGGCGGCGAAGCGGCCACGGTGGAGAGCGTCGACGGCTCGCTTCGATTGGACCAGGCCAGCGAGGTGCGGACGATCCGCCAACACCTGCTGGACGGCGAGATCGACCGGGCTCAGGCCCTGATCCGGCTCAGCTCGCTGCGGGGACGGCCCGCGCGCTATCCCACCTGGCTGGTCGGGTTGGCCTGGGTCGCCGCGTCGGCAGGCATCGGGCTCATCCTCCAGCCCGGCGCGGTGAACGTGGCGGTTACCGCGGTCGGTGCGGCGCTGGTGTTCGGGCTGGTCCAGCTGGGCGAGCGACGACCGGCGGTCGCCACGTTGCTGCCGAGTGTGGCCGCGTTCGTAGTGGCCTGCCTGGTGTTCGCCACGGTGTCGGCGGGCTGGCTCGAGGGTGCCCTCCGCACCCTGCTACCGCCGCTGGCCATTCTGCTGCCGGGCGCGGTGCTAGTCACCGGGCTATCCGAGATCGCTGCCTCGGCCATGGTCGCCGGGGTCTCACGGGTGGGGTACGGGCTGGTGCAGCTGCTGCTCTTCGCGCTCGGCATCCTGGCCGCGGCAGCCTTGTTCGGGCTGCCGCCGGAGACGTTGAGCAATATCCGGGTCGACGACCTGGGCTGGTGGGCAGTCCCGCTCGGGCTGCTGCTGATCAGCGTCGGTCTGTGCCTGATGCACAGTGTCCGGCTGTCGCTGATGCCCTGGGTCATCGTGGTGTTGTTGGTCGCGTTCGGAGCCCAGGTGTTCGGCCAGACCCTCTTCGGTGCAGCCCTCGGCGGTTTCCTGGGCGCGTTGGCGGCCAGCCTGGGCGCGTCGGTGGTCGAGCTTGCCCGACCGCAGCTGCCGCGGCTGGTGGTCTTCCTGCCCGCGTTCTGGATGCTGGTGCCGGGCAGTCTCGGTCTGCTCTCGGTCACCAAGTTCGCCTTCGGTGACGACGACCCGAGCGACTCCTGGTTCATGGTCGTGGAACTCGTCGGGGCAATCGCGGTCGGCTTGCTCGTCGGCTCGGTGATCGCCCGCTCGGTCCGCAGGACTGTCCGGCGACGATAGCCTGACCCCCGTGAGCTACCGTCGCCGAACCCTCAGCCACCTGGCGGCTCTGGAGTCCGAAAGCATCCACGTGATCCGCGAGGTCGCCGCGGAGATGCGACGACCCTGTCTGCTCTTCTCCGGGGGCAAGGACTCCGCCGTACTCCTTCATCTGGCGAGCTTGGCCTTCCAGCCGGCCCGCCTGCCGTTCCCGGTGATGCACGTGGATACCGGGCTCAACTTCGGTGAGGTGATCCGATTTCGCGACGAGTGGGTCTCCCAGCTGGGAGCACAGTTGATCGTGGCGAGTGTGCCCGAGGCGATCAGCAACGGGGTGGTCGCCGAGGAGCCGAACGGTTCCCGGAACCGCATCCAGACTCCGGTGCTTCTCGAGGCGGCCGAACGGCACGGCTTCGACGCCCTGTTCGGCGGCGCCCGTCGCGACGAGGAGAAGGCCCGAGCCAAGGAGCGAATCTTCTCCTTCCGGGACGACTTCGGACAGTGGGACCCCAAGAACCAGCGACCCGAGCTGTGGAATCTGTACAACGGCCGCGTGTTCCCCGGGGAGAGCATGCGTGTCTTCCCGCTGTCGAACTGGACCGAGCTGGACATCTGGCGCTTCATCGCGCATCGGGACATCCCGCTGCCTGAGCTGTACTTCGCCTCACAGCGCGAGGTGGTGGACCGGGGCGGCATGCTCTTCGCGGTGAACGAGTTCACGCCGGCCGCCGACGCCGACCGGGTGCTGACCGAGAGTGTGCGCTACCGCACCATCGGCGACGCCAACCTGACCGCCTGCGTACGCTCGACCGCGTCGACGATCGACCAGGTGCTGGTCGAGGTCGAGACAACCCGGCTCACCGAACGAGGCGCGACCCGAGGCGATGATCGGGTGAGCGACACCGCGATGGAAGATCGCAAGCGAGAGGGGTACTTTTGAGCACCGTCGACTTGGCGCGGATCGCCACGGCAGGGTCGGTCGACGACGGGAAGAGCACCCTGATCGGACGCCTGCTCTACGACTCGAAGTCGCTGTTTACCGATCAGCTGGATGCCGTCGCGGCGACCAGCCGGCGTCGGGGCGACGACTACACCGATCTCGCTCTGCTCACCGACGGGCTCCGGGCCGAACGGGAGCAGGGCATCACCATCGACGTGGCGTACCGCTACTTCTCCACCCGGCGGCGCAAGTTCATTCTGGCTGACACCCCGGGACACATCCAGTACACGCGGAACATGGTGACCGGGGCCTCGACCGCCGACGCGGCGCTGATCGTCGTCGACGCCCGTCACGGGGTCAGCGAGCAGAGCCGGCGGCACACCTTCCTGACCACCCTGCTCGGCGTGCCTCACGTCGTGTTGTGCGTGAACAAGATGGACCTCGTCGACTGGTCGGAGGCCGTCTACGACGCCATCTGTGACAATTTCACCCAGTTCGCGGCTCGGCTCCGGGTGCCCGACCTCACCTTCATCCCGATGTCGGCGCTACTCGGCGACAACGTGGTCACCTCCAGCACCAACATGGGTTGGTATGCCGGCGGACCGTTGCTCAACCGGTTGGAGACGATGCACGTCGCCAGCGATCGCAACCTGGTCGACGTCCGCTTCCCGGTGCAGTACGTCATCCGGCCTCAGTCCAGCCACGCTCGCGACTACCGCGGATACGCCGGCGTGGTCGAGAGCGGCCTGATGCGACCGGGTGACCCGGTGCGGGCCTTGCCGAGCGGCTTCACCAGCACCATCGCCAGCATCGAGACCCCGGACGGCGAGGTCGAGGAGGCCTTCCCCCAGATGTCGGTGACCGTGCGGCTCCGCGACGACATCGACGTGAGCCGCGGCGATATGCTGTGTCGTCCACACAACTCCCCCCAGATCCGCCAAGACATCGACGCGAAGATTTGTTGGATGGACGCCGCCAGTGTCCTCCAACCGGGCCGCAAGTACGCGATCAAGCACACGACTCGCTGGGGTCGGGCCTTAGTCAAAGACCTCACCTACGCCATCGACGTGAACACGATGCATCGCGACGAGACTGCCTCCGAACTGGCTCTCAACGAGATCGGACGGGTCCAGCTCCGAACCACCGTGCCGTTCTTCGTCGATCCCTATCAGGTGAACCGATCGACCGGATCGTTCATCCTGGTCGATGAGTCAACGAACCGCACCGTGGCCGCCGGGGTGATCGAGACCCACCAATACTAATTTCACTTGATCTGGCGGGCACCTGATCGGGCTCGCTAACCCCGGCTGCGTTGCCGACACCTCGTTGGTCCGGCTTAACGAGACCCGAACGAGGTTGGGCCACGGTTGGTATAAACGCATGATGCGGACCAGACCCATCGGCTCGATCATCGGTGCAATAGGGGGGCTGGTGTTCGTGCTCGCGAACGCCGGTTCGGTGCCTGGCTCCCTCATCTGGCGCATCGCGGCAGCCGTGGCGTTTGGCGCGATCATCTGGTTCGTCGTCCTACGCGGGCCCGAGATCGACCAGGTACCGCCAAGCCGGGCGGCGTTGCGGACGTACGGGATCTCCGTTGTGGCCATGGGCGTGGCCATTCCGGTCGGAGCGACGGTCATCAACAACGTTTTCGACCAGCCGAACGCCGTCGTGGTCTGGGTGGTGTTCGTGGTTGGGGCGCACTTTTGGCCGTTCGCTCACACGTTCGCGCTGCCGGTCTTTCGTTGGCTGTCGGTGAGCCTGATCATCGTCGCTATCATCGGCGCGGTCCCCACCCTGGCCGCCAACAGTGCGGCCGCGGCCGGCTGGACCGGCATCGTCGCAGGGTTTGTGCTGTTGCTCTTCTCCGCGGTTGGGCCACGGCTGACCCAACGATCCCCCGCGGCGCCGTAAGCCGATCGTTGCCGGACCGTCCCCTACTTGGTCGAGATTCTTTCCACGACTGGCACGAGACTGCGCGATATCTATAGGAGGTGTACATGATCGATGCACCCGTCAACTCGGCCGACAGACCCACCTCGGCACCGCAATCGGGACGCACGTTACGGGTCCGCCGCAACGCTGGGCCGGCTCGGTCGTGATCGCGGACGTGTCCCGGGCACCCGGCTAAAACCCCCAGAATGGGTAGCGCCACTCGCTGGCCGAGCGCCACTGAGTTCGCGACCCGCACGCGCGAATTCTGCGTGGCACCGGCTGGCGGGCGGCCTGTCGATCACCCAGGTGCCCGACACCTGACCGGTCGAGTCGACGAACGACAGCCCGTCCTCTTCGTTGGTCCGCAGGCTCCACCCGAAGACGTCGCGATAGAAGTCCCGGACCTCTCCGGGACCTGGCTGGGCACGGTGACATTTGCCTTGAGTATTCACGGCCGTGAGGTTTCGGGCTGGCCGGACGGCCGGTCGGCAC